>JADJFV010000008.1:0-197500 GCA_016708435.1 Leptospiraceae bacterium
TGTTAGATGAGTATTTGCCTCTTTCGATTTCATTGGTTAAGTCAAATTCTTTGATGTTGTTGATGATGTTTAGTTTTAAAGTGCGGCTACTATCGATTAGGTAGTCAATATGAACAATGTTTCCATCGCCGTATTTCACTGCATTTTCAATTGCTTCGATAGTAGCAATCGAAATATCCATGATGTCTTCTTCTCCAACGTAATTGTATTCTAGAAAATGCTCTTGTCTGCTTCTGACATATTGAATAGGAGAAAACTTTGCTTCGCCGTAAACTGAATAACTATCAGCTAAGAAGTCTGTTCGTCTTGGTAATGCGATAGGCGAAATACAATATTCTGCTTTATCGAATTTTCCTTCATTGGCGTAACCTTTTGCTTTAAACGAGTCCAAAATATTTTTTACAGAGATTTCGTCTACTTGTAGTTCTTCGTTGTATTTTAGAATTCCTTCCAATGAAATCCATGCACAATAGTCTTTAATTGTTCCGGTAAGCCCGTCTGCAAGAATATCGCTTAAAAGCTTCTCCAAAAGTATGTCTGTTATTTCTAATGCCATGGTTGGTTTACTAAGATGTAATATATTTTATTTGTGTAAAGTTTTTATTTTAAACATTTTTTGCTGACTGCTGATTCAATTGTCGGACAGCCTCATACGATACAATAGCAACCGCATTACTTAAATTCAAACTTCTGCATTCTGGTCTCATTGGTATATGAATTTGATTTGAATCGGGAAATTGATTTCTAATTTCTTCTGGTAAGCCGCTAGTCTCTCGACCGAACACAAAGTAATCATTTTCCTCGTAGTTTTGCTGAGAATACAGGGTCTTTCCGAATTTTGTGACTAAAAAGACTCTTGATAGATCAGGAATAGTCGCCATAAATGCGTCCCAATCTGCGTGCTGGCACAATAAAAGGTGTTCCCAGTAATCTAAGCCCGCTCGACGCACAGCTTTCTCGGACATGTCAAAGGATGGCTTTCCTACGATATGTAACTTCGCCTGAATCCCAACGCACAATCGAGCGATATTACCAGTGTTTGGTGGAATCTCAGGACGATAAAGGGCGATATTTAGCATTAAAAAAAATTATTTCTTCAAAGACTTCTTTAATAGGAGTCCAAAGCTCGATTCACTGGATGTTTTGTTTTCTGAGACGTAGCTTTCGAAGTCCATGCGATCTTTTGCATCTTTTGCTTTTGCGAGAGAAACAGCGATTTGCTTCTTCGCAGGATTGACTTCGGTGACAAATACATCTAACTCATCACCTGGTTTGAAGTGATTAGCAAGTGCAGTTCTCGCAGGGTAACCAGTTTCTTTGTTTGGGAGTAACGCATGAAAGTGATCGTTTAATCTCACGAAAACACCAAACTGTTTGATGGATTCAACAGTCGCTTTGACAATGTCTCCTTCCTTAAATGGAACGTTAGTTGACCAAGGGTCATTGGAAGAGTCTTTGAGAGAAATGGAAACTTTGTTTTCTTTCCAGTCCATGCTTAGAACTTTTCCGCGAACCGTTGCGCCAATTTGAAATTCTTTGTTTAGGTCTATGTTTTTCTTGAAGCTTGCTTCACTTGCTGGAACTAACGCATCGATTCCATTCATGTCTACGATTAGACCGAAGTTGTGAATGGATTTTATTTTGCAAGTAACGTAAGAGCCTTCTTTTAATTCGCCTTTTAGAATTTCTCTTTTTAAATCTCTTTCTTTATCTGAAATTTTCTTTTGGGAGAGAACAATCTTTTTGTTTTTCATGGAAAGATCGTTTACCATGAATTTTAATTTTTTCCCTTGCACACCTTGGTTTTTTAGTTCTGAGTCTATTTGCGAATAAGGACAAAATCCAGTATACTCTCCGATCTTTACTTCAAAGCCAGCAGCAGTCTCTTGACCTACTTGTCCTAACACCGGGATTTCATTTTCATGTGCTATTTCAAGATTATCGAGTGTGATATCATCTCCTGTCAATGCAGTAGTGAAGTAGTAGTCTCCGTGATTTTCGCGAAGAAAATATACGGAGTAAAAATTACCGGGAACAAGTTCTGTTCCCTCTTCTAAAAATTCTGCATTGGAAATAATTCCTCTGATATTGTCTTGCTCTGTCTGAATGAAAGTATAATCATTCTTAACCGTTGAAACACGAGCATTGTATTTTGCTCCCGGTTCAAGACTTTTTCTTTTTTTGAAACTTTCTTCGAGTAGTGCTGCAAAATCGTTCTTATTCGCCATAACTTAACTTCTTTCCTATTATTTTTGTTGTGCTAATTGTTGTAATTCTTGAATTCTCTTGTTCTTATCATCGCTTTCCCATGCTTTTTTGCTAAACGCAGAAGCCTGGTAAACTTTTGTTTTATATTCTTCTTTGAAAGGAATAATTAATTCCTTGTCCGGTTCAGTGGTTTTAGCCGCTTGAATTTTTTTGAGTCCTTCTTCCCCTTCGTCATACCATTTTGGGTCAATAGGTAAATTGACTCTATAGCCACGGACGTTAGTCATGGCATAGGGACCATCGTAACCTTTGTCTTTTAGAATTTTACCGAAGAATAAAAATTCTACTTCGTTAGTTCCCTGTTTTAAAGGTCCATCAAAAGTTGCATACGCTAAATAGTTGCCTTCTTTTTCTTCTTTTAGATTTGCATCTAATCTATAATTTCCTGCTTTATAAGCAATCACGGTTGCATGAATCACGAGAGAGCCATCAATTAGGCTATCACGAAACGTATTTCCGATTTCTGCTGGCTTATTAGGAGAAGAGAAGAAACTCGCTGTTAGCTTTGCTTTCTTGTCTTTCGCATAAGTGATATTAGTCTCTAAAGACATTTGTCCCCAATCTGCCTTGAGAGGTCTCCAACGGAAAGTAACGATTCCATCTTTTGCAACTTCATCCCCATCACGACCATCATCATTATAGTCAGCGCTATGAGTAGGAGTTTTTTGGTCTTCGAATTCTTTAAAAACAGTCGCATTAACAACGTTTACTTTTACTAACTCATTAGAAGAATCTCTACATTCTAATTTTATGAACATATCATTGCCCAGTCCTATGACTGCCCATTCTTTTGGTTGTAAATGACATCTGTAGCCATTACCTTCTTTTTCTGTTGGAGAGTCAACCATGGTGATAGCATTGATTCCGATTGTAAAAGGATGAATAATGTCGTCATTTAAAGAAGAAATTGGTCTTGAATGAGGAGGATATTGTGCCCATTCTGTGTATTGCTCTAGCAAAAATTGGGGAGTAACTCCATCATCAATCTTTCCAGTTCCATTGCCAGAGTTCGTTGTTGTCTTGTCTTCAAAATTTTGAGTCCCACTTTGTGTTGGATCACTCGATTGAGACATAGGGTCACCTGATTTCCCCTTTGAACCCTTTTTGTTTCCACCGAAAACAAAAAACAAACCAATTGCTACTACTAATAAACCAATAGCCCCATATATAACATTTTTATTCATACAGCCTTCCTCATATTTTATCTTTTTTAAAGGTAAAAATTATTCTATATATCCTACAAATCTTTTTTATTTTTTTGTAAAATCTTGGACCGTTCTTTGACGCATTTGCTCTATCTAAGGTTATTGTTTTTTATAAATTGGATTCTTTAGTTTCTGTCATTAGAGTATAATTTCATTTCAAAAGCACAATACTCTTTAACAAATGATCAAATTTTTTACCGTCCATTGTTCTATAAACAGAAAAATCACTATCGAGAGTAAGGATACTTTTTGTATTTAACTTGTTTGCCAAAATAACAAGACTGGCGTCTGCAAAATCCATCGGAGTATCTGCATATTTTTTCATATACTTATGGATTAATACGAAATCATCGCCTGAGATATCGACGACAGAGACAGCGCCGTCTTTAATCCATTCTATAAAATCTAGTTGTCTATTTTTATTTTCATCAAGTAAATACGAAGCTTCCGTGATGACGGCGAGGGTTGTAAAAAGTTTTCCTTGGAAATTTTTTAAATAATTTCGAACGGCTACTGAGTGTTTGTCGCCTTCATCAAAGAAAGCGACAATGGGTCCCGTATCTAGAATTGTTTTAAGCATTATGCTTTTGTCTTATTTTTTTTCGGATTAATTCTTTGTGGTTGACTGATTTATCAGAAGGAGTAGTTTCATATTTTCCAAAATACTTTTTGCCGAGTTCATAGGCAGATGTCTTTTGTTTTTTGGATTCTATGTATAATAGAAGTGACTCCTGTATGATTTTTGTCTTAGTCTTTTTTTCTTCTTGGCATAGAACTAAAAGCTGGCTTTCTAAAAAATCTGGAATTCTTAAACTTAGCATAAAAAGCCTCCTGTATGACGATTGTAATACGTAATTAATTCATGTCTAGTCTTTTTAAACCAAAAGCAGTCTTCCTCTTTTTGTTCTAGATTCCCGTTTGTGTTGGAGTCGCAAATCTTTTACCATCCGATAAGTTAACAATACATATCGTAGCAGTCCATGTTGCGGTTCAAGTATCAGTTTAACTTTATCCGCGAATTTTTAATAGTATATTTAAACTGCAATATGAACTGCAACTTGAACTGGTAGGTGGTGTATCGTCTTCATAAAAGTCATTAATTTTAAAGTAAAGTTTCTCTCTCTACTAGCGTTAGCGATCGAGTGGAAACTCCTCAGCTTCACCGAGGAGTTGGAAGGAGAGCGCGGCGGCAATTCCAAAACGTAGGGAACGGTTTGAAACCGTTCCGTTTTACGATGCTGCTGCCGCAACGCCCAAACAAGCGACATAAAAGGTATCCTATTTTAAGGTTGAGATTCTACGTTTAAATTAGACAATGACTGTAAAATTCAATATTCACGAAGGAAAAAATGGCACAATTATTTTATGACGCAGATTGCGATCTAGGCGTCTTACAAGGAAAAACAATTGCAGTAATCGGTTACGGAAGTCAGGGACATGCCCAGGCACAAAACATGAAAGACTCTGGTCTTAAAGTGATCATCGGGCTTAAAGACAGTTCTAAGTCTATCAAAGACGCAAAAGAAGCTGGATTTGAAGTATATTCCATTGCGGAAGCTGCTAAAAAAGCAGACATCATTCAAGTTCTTGCTCCTGATACTGTGCAAGCTGATATTTACGAAAAAGACATCAAGCCAAACCTACAACCTGGCAATGCAATCGTATTCTCTCACGGTTTTAACATTCACTATGATTTAATCACTCCTCCTAAAGATATAGACGTTTACATGGTTGCTCCTAAAGGACCTGGACATTTAGTTAGAAGAGTTTACACAGAAGGTGGCGGGGTTCCTTGCTTGATAGCTATTTACCAAGATGCAACTGGAACAGCGCGTAAGCGTGCTTTGGCGCATGCAGCCGGTGTTGGTGGTGGTCGTGCTGGTATTTTAGAAACAAGTTTCCGTGAAGAAACAGAGACTGATCTATTCGGAGAACAAGTTGTTCTTTGTGGCGGCTTAGCAGCGTTAATCCAAGCTGGTTTTGAAACATTAACCGAAGCAGGATACGATCCTGAAATCGCATACTTCGAATGTCTACATGAAGTAAAACTCATTACTGACTTAATCTACGAAGGTGGACTAGCTCGTATGAGATTCTCCATTTCTGATACAGCGGAATACGGTGATTTAACTCGCGGTCCTCGTATCATTGACGCAGGCACAAAAGCTAGAATGAAAGAAGTTCTAAATGAAATCCAAAAAGACAAAGGTGCGAAGTTTGCAAAAGAATGGGTGGCTGAGACTAAAGCCGGTTATCCTAACTTCCAAAAACTACGTGACGCAGGTGCCGCTCACCCAATCGAAGCTGTTGGTAAAAAACTCCGCAGCATGATGAAGTGGCTGGCTAAGTAGTAATAACTTTTCTGCCACAGAGGCACAGAGACACGGAGTGTTTTGGAGTTTTTATAAATTAATGTAAGTTTGATATAAGAAAGTGTTCTGGTTGTCCGGGCTTTTTTGGATTCAACTTGATCCCCGAAATCTTTCTGTCGGGAGCGCGAAAGAGAACTTGGGAGACACTCATCAAATATTGAATCTTTTCGAACAGTTAAATGAACATTGTCCCCTCTGTGTCTCAGTGCCTCTGTGGCAAACAAACCATGCGAAAATAGTAAGTTCAAATTAGTAGCGCATAATGCGTGTTTCAAAATAAAGGAGATCCAATGAAGATTAAAATCGTTTTGTTTTTGTCCTTACTCATTTTCTCTTCTTCCAATC
Organism: Leptospiraceae bacterium; assembly: GCA_016708435.1. Taxonomy (NCBI): domain Bacteria; kingdom Pseudomonadati; phylum Spirochaetota; class Leptospiria; order Leptospirales; family Leptospiraceae; species Leptospiraceae bacterium. The sequence goes on from JADJFV010000008.1 coordinate 6,191, forward strand.
TGCTCGCTAAAAAATATGGGCTGATTCTGGGAAGTAATTATAAAGGCAATAAAGCTGGCATTAGTGAATTAAACTTATGCGAAGCGGATGCCACCTATATAAACGACCAAATTAAAAAGGTCGGAAACTTTGATGAATTAAAAGTCCTCCTCGGACCACAAATCACAAAGAATAATATCGAAAAAGAAATCAAATCCATCGGCTCAAAAGCTAAATCGGATGATGTGGTATTTTTATTTTTTGCTGGACATGGATTTTTTCAACGAGATGCAGCGGCTAAGAACGGTATGCGCAACTATATAGTCTGTTATGATAGACCGCATTTATCGGATGACGAACTCAATGAATATTTAAAAACTATTAAAACTCAAAAGACTCTCTTTGTTTTTGACTGTTGCTTCTCCGGTGGAATTGCTAAGAAAGGAAAAGCTACTCGTGGTGATAAAGATGTTCCAATTCCTGATGGTAAACAAGGAACTGTTAGACAAGATCCAGAAGATTTCTTCTTTCAAAACAAAGCTATCATCGCTTCTGCTGATGACGACCAGACTGCGATTGAAGTCGGTGGTGAAATTAATCATGGTATCTTCACATATCAATTTGGTCGTGCTTTAGAAAATGGAGACTTGAACAACGACAAGGTTGTTACCGCACTAGAAGCATTTTTTAAATCCCGTGATGCTGTAATCAAGATGGCACAGGACAACGATCATAAACAAGTTCCACAAGTATCGGGCGATGCATCCGGTATTTTCTTAGCAGGTAATCCTGCTCCTGTAATTCCTCCCGCACCTGTAGATCCTAAGCCAGAGCCAAAGCCTGAACCTAAACCAGAGCCTGCTAGTGATCCAATAAAACCTGATCCTGTTCAACCTCCTGTGACTCCAGCAGAGCCGCCAGTTATTAACGTAACGACTAATGGCGATTTGCTTATCAAGACTACGATCATTCGAGATAGATCTTACGGCTTACAAAGCTTACCCCCTGAAGAGATGATGAAGCAAAAGAAAAATCGTCAGGGCGACAGAAGAGTAAAAGTGTTAATTGATGACAAAGAAGTAAATTTCAAACTCATTCCAGTTAAGTCTGATTTCTGGGGCTCTGTATCTCGCGCTGGTAGACTCATACAAGGAGAGATTTATCATATCCTGGTAAAAGGAGTTGGCACTGGAGTTCATAAGATTACAGTGAAGGCAGACGAGTATCCTGAAGTAGTCACTACCTTCGCAGTCTTACAAGACAAAGAAAATGTTCTAGAGCTAACCAACGCAATGTCGGGATTTGCTGTCATCCAAGGAAATGTATTTTATAAAACCTTGGACAATCCTGTTATCAAGCAACCGATTTACATGCCAACAGTAAAGAGTGTAAATGGAGTTCAGAAAGTTCTTACAGACAATGAAGGAAACTTCTGGTTTACCAATCTTATCCCCGGCGACTATGAACTAAAAGCTTCTTTCGCTGAGCAATTAGAATTGAATAACTCCACCATCAAAGTAAAAGAAGGCGAAGTAACAAAGGTTCAAGTTATCTTGAATGTGAAGATGCCACTTACTAAGACTAAGTATTAGAAAGAATCGTAGAGACGTAGCGCGCTACGTCTCTACTGTTTACAAATGCTATCTAAGAAACCCACAATAGCCATTTGCCTCAACTCTGCTTTTCTCGGAAATAAAAAGATTGAAGACTTTCCAATAAGGCTTGGTGCTTCTGTTGTAAATCTTACTCAACGAAGGCGTGAATTCATTACGAAGGGATATGTAATAGATGCAATCGTTGCCTCGAGCGCATTTCCTTTGTTATTTGAAGTTCAAAAAATAAACGGAATGGATTATACGGATCGTGGTCTTGTAGATCAAGAGCCTACGAAAGAATTAATCTTAGATAAATCAATTAAAACAACAAGCCACCGCATAACTACTATTACCCCTGCCGTTGATCCAGACAAGCTTCATATAGGTATTGGAAATATCGAACTCGCAAGAGAGAATGTGCATAGAAATAAGAAGCTATTTAACGTTAGTTCGAAGTAATGATAATCTTGCTTTTACAATTCCTTCTAAAAATTAGATTTTCTTTTTTGGTTTTTTGATTAAATCTTCCGTAAATGCTTTTGCTAGATTTGTAAATTCGGATGGCATGAGGATAATCGTTGTTGTGTTATTCTCTGCTCCTATTTCTGAAAGCATCTGCATTCTTCTAAGTTCTAGTGCTAAAGGATTTTCTGCAATTTGCTTTGCTCCCTGGGATAGTTTCTCGGAGGCTTCTAGTTCAGCCTCTGCCTTTATAATACGTGCTCTTTTTTCTCTTGTTGCTTCTGCTTCTCTAGCCATCGCTCTTTGCATAGAAGTAGGAATCTCTACATCTTTCATTTCTACAAATTCTACTTTGATTCCCCATGATGCTGTGATTTCATCGACTATTTCTTTTAGATCAGAATTAATTTTAGTTCTCTCTTTTAACACTTCATCAAGTTGATTTTTCCCGATTATATTTCGAAGAGCAGTGAGAGAAACCTGGTATACCGCATACTCGAAATTAAACACATTGAGAATTGCTTTTGCGGGATCTACAATCTTATACCAAAGCACAGCATTTACTTTTATAGTCACACTATCGCGAGTAATTGTTTCTTGTTTTTCAATGTCTACAGTCAGTGTGCGAATATCTACTCTTCTTTGCCATTCGAGTAGGGGGATAATCCAATATATACCAGGACCTTTGACGGAAACAAAGCGACCCAATCTAAATACAACGGCTCTTTGGTATTCTTGTGCAATGCGAATACCGGATAATAGAAATAAGGCGACAATAACAATAATGAATTCCATTTGTTTCTCCTATGAGTTGGCTAATATAAAATATTCAAGATTATCTGTAACTTTTTAAATGATGACAATGTATTTAGCCTTATATAATCTATGTTGTAAAATGGAATCTTAAAATAGCAAGTCAATATTTTCTTACTAACTCACGTAAGGTGATTTAGTAAGATTGCTTTGCATGTTAACTTGTAGGCTCATGTAGTGTAGGTTCAAATTTATTGATTCCTTTGCATTTATCTTCAGCTTTTTTTAATAAATAATAATCAAGAAGTTGAAGGGTTTCTTTGTCCTTACATTGTTCTGACAATCTTTTTAGATATGCATCATATGCTTCTTGGGATTCATTATCTTTTTTTTTACTCGGAATACACATCCCAGCGATAAGAAGTCCATATTGACCAACGGTTAATTCACCACGTCCATATAATTTTTCGTAACACCAACTTTTCTTTGAGTCGATCTCGGTAAATCCTAAACAGGAAAAAGTAATCGCAACTACAATGAATAATGCTAGGATTGGGAATAGAGTAAAATCTTTGCTCAGGATTTTAGTGCAACCTTTTGTTACTAACATGAATTTCATTTTTGGGAAGATACAATCTTGTTTCAACACTTATTTGGAAATCAATATAGATTCCTGATTGAGGCTAATCTTTGTAAGTCAAATTGAAACTTCATTATATTCGACACCAAAGTATTGATGAATCAAATAAAATGTGCTGTAAACGTATCTTATCATTTTCGTTCATAAATGAGTTTCCGATCTTTTTGAATTAGTGGAAAAATGAGAGGAGAGATCGATGCGGGTGTAACTAAATCGACGTTTCGGTGTAGCTGATCTTCTAAGTCTAATTTATATTGTATTAATTTCATAAAGCCAATAGATTCGCTTAGTTCGACTAATATATCTATGTCGCTTGAATCTTTTTCCAATCCCTTCGCGAAAGAACCGAATAGATACGATTTGTTTATTTTTTTATCTTTAAAGTAATCTGAAATAGTCTGAACAAAGATTGGATTCATAATTCATATCATTTGAATCTAAGAAGAAAAAACAATCTATTTTTATTTCTTGCTTTTCTTAATTGACTTTAATCATAAATGGTGGCAAAACAAAAAAGATGTGCAAATTTGCAGGAGCCAGAGTGTGGTGCAATACTCTCCATCCATGTAGACATTCATTCAAGCATGAAGGATAAGAATCAGTATCCCCTAACTAGCACTGCTTTCTAATTCTCACCTTATCGAAAGTAGATACAAGGCGTTATTCGCTCGCTAATATCTTTCTGTATTCCCCTTGCAGATATAGTAATTATAAAAAGCGCAAAAACAAAGGTTGCCGCAAGGAGTCTAAATAAAATAATAGGCTTATGAACGGAGTCATACTTTTATGAAACAAATCATTTCTCTTTTTATCTTTTGCATTCTTTTTTCTTTTACAATCTTTGGACAGAGCATTGAGCAAGTCAAGCCCTGGTTAGGAATTTCCATTGAGAGTAAACCAAATGGAGTTAATATAATACAAGCCATTCAAGGAACTCCCGCAGAAAAAGCGGGACTTAAAACGGGAGACCTCATTAAGAAAGTAGATTCAGTTCCCGTGAAGGAACCGAAAGAATTAATTGGTTATATTCAATCGAAAGGTGTAGGGTATGAAGTAATCGTAGAATTTGAGCGTGATAAAAAACCAATGAAGCTTTCTATTAAACTAGAAGCAAGACCGGATGAATTTGCAGTCGTAAAAAAACAACTAACAGGAAAACCAATGCCCGATTTTTCTTTAGAAGGAATGAACGAAAAGAAAACGTTCACTAAAAAAGACATCGCGAGTAAAGTTACCATCATAGAATTTTGGGCTACTTGGTGTGGTCCTTGTCGTGCATCACACGAAAGACTATCTGAGTTCGCAGAAAAGAATCCGTCCATTCAAGTATTGGCAGTATCAAACGAAGAAACTGAACTCATACAAAAATATATAAAGAGCACAAAACACAAATTTACCACAGTTCGCGATGCGTCAGGCGACTTACATAAAACTTTTATGGTCTCCGCTATTCCAATGACAGCACTCATCGACAAACAAGGGCGCATTCATTCTCTATCTCTTGGCGGTGGTTCTTACTTAGAAGAAATTCTACAAGCAGCTAGTGAGCTTGGGAAGAAGTAGATTTATCATCTAGCTTCAACGTAGTCTATAGCCCTTCGCAAATTAAATTCGTCTAGATCTTTGTATGTTTTGAATTTTAAGATAATGCCTTTCTTTTTTTGAAAGGGCGAAGTCTTTCTAGCTCGGATATTAATTTCTCCTGAGCTAGTAAGCATTCAAGTGGAGTTCTCTCTTTTTTTTCTCCGATGATTTTTACGGAAAAATTCCAAGAGATTCAGCGAGTAGGGGAAGCTTCATGTCTTTGTCGGATAATAGTGGTTTTGCGATCATCCAATCTATTTGTAGAGTTGGATCATTCCATAAAATTCCGCCTTCGCTTTCTTTGCTGTAGAGATTGTCTACTTTGTATAGAAATTCTGTTTCTGGTTTTAAAACTAAATAGCCATGAACAAAACCGCGTGGAATTAAGAGCTGTTTAAAATTTCCACCGCTTAATTCAATGCCAAACCATTTTTTATAAGTCTTGGAGCTTTGTCTTAAATCAACGACTACATCGTATACGGCACCTTTGGTAACACGCACAAGCTTAGCTTGATCAAAAGGAGGCTTTTGAAAATGTAATCCGCGCACAACTCCTGTGTCTGTAGACTTAGCATGATTATCCTGCACGAAGTTAAAATTTAAACCTTTCTCAGCAAAGGCTTTATCGGAATAGCTTTCATAAAAAAAGCCACGGTCGTCTTTGAATACCTTTGGTTCAATTACATAGAGTCCTTCAAATTCAGTCTGTAGAATGTTCATTGGCTAGCCTTATTAAATATTGTCCGTATCCGTTTTTCTTCATTGGTTCTGCTAATTTTAAAAGTTGTGCTTTGTCGATATAGTTTTTACGAAAAGAAATTTCTTCGAGGCAACCAACCTTTAGCCCCTGACGATTTTCAATTACTTCGATGAATTGAGAAGCTTCTAAAAGTGAGTTATGAGTTCCTGTGTCAAACCATGCTATTCCTCTACCTAAGAGGTTAACGGTCAATTGCCCCTTTTGTAGATATACTTTGTTTAGATCAGTTATTTCTAATTCGCCTCTTGGGGAAGGTTTTAGGTTTCTTGCATATTCACAAACTTTATTATCATAGAAATATAGTCCCGGGATTGAGTAGTTAGATTTTGGCTTGAGTGGTTTTTCTTCGATGCCTAATACTTTTCCAGATTTATCAAATTCGACTACACCATAACGCTCAGGATCATTTACATAATAACCAAAGATGACTGCACCGTTTTCTAGTTTAGTTGCATCGACTAGACTTTCAATCATACCATGTCCGTAGAAAATATTATCACCAAGGATAAGACTGCAATTATCCCCATCAATAAACTTTTCTCCAATGATGAATGCTTGTGCTAGTCCATCTGGGGAAGGTTGAATCTCATACGAAATTTTAATTCCAAAGTCTGAGCCATCGCCAAGTAAAGAGCGAAAGAGTGGACTATCATTCGGAGTTGATATAATTAGAATGTCTTTGATTCCAGCTAGCATTAAAGTAGATAGCGGATAATAGATCATTGGCTTGTCGTATATTGGCATGAGTTGCTTACTAACGACTCTCGTAACTGGATAAAGGCGTGTGCCAGAACCACCGGCAAGAATAATTCCTTTCATAATAAATCCTTTTGTTTATTTAGTAATCTTGTATTTCAAGTTGTAATTGCGTCAAGGGATTTTCCAAAATTATTTTTCCATTACTCTCTCAGCAGAGATGATATTTTTGATGGCTCGTATATTGTCTAAAATTTCTTGCAGTTGATCGAGATGCTCTATTTCAATTAGAAATCTTGCTAGCAAAGTTCCTTCGCCGGCAGAACTTGCACCTGCTTCTAAAATATTTGTTTCTGTTCTTGAAATAGACTCAACCATTTCTAAATAGATTCCTTGTCTATCGTAAGCTTTGACTTCAATTCGAACAGGGACTGGATTGTTAACTCCATCCCATCGCACTGTAACAATTCTTTTTTTATCAGAATGATTTTTTGCTATAGGACAATTTGATTTGTGAACTGTAACTCCGCGACCCCGCGTAATAAAGCCGATGATTTCATCTCCGGGAAGAGGGGAGCAGCAAGAAGAAAGTCTGACTAAAATATCTTTGATTCCTGCAACCACAATACTGATTTCGCGTTTTTCTTTGCTTTTCTTTTTGTCCGGTTTTAGTTTTTTTAATGTGGTTAAATCAATTTCGGGAACTGTTTCATTTGGTAGTTTTGCGACATAGGAAACTGATACATCATTCGCTGTTTCATCTTGAATTTTACGAAAGTATTGTCGTAATTTTTGTTTGGCTGAAGATGTGCGAACAATGCGCAACCATATCGGTGACGGTTTCACCTTCTTATCCGTTATGACTTCGATTTGATCGCCTGACTTAAGTTCTGTTCTAAGTGGAACCATTCTTCCACTAATCTTTGCTCCCTTTGCATGAATTCCTACATCAGTATGAATCCGGAACGCATAATCTAGAATAGTCGATCCCTTGGGAAAATTGTAAATATCCCCCTTGGGAGTGAATACAAATACTTCGTCCTCATGAAGTTCATGAGTTAAATCTTCCAAGAATTCTTTTGAATCCGAATCAGTGCTAGATTCACTCCAATTGCGAATTCGTTCAATCCATTTGGCTGTCATGGAAACGTCTTTAGAATTTGTTCCTTCCTTGTATGCCCAATGAGCGGCTATTCCATGTTCGGCGATATGATTCATATCAGCAGTTCGAATTTGAATTTCAAAGGATCTACCATCTTGACCGATCACAGCAGTATGTAATGATTGGTATTGATTTGTTTTTGGTGTGGCTATATAGTCTTTGAATTTTCCAGGAACAGGAGTCCATATGCTGTGGACAACTCCAAATACTCCATAACAATCTCTGACTTCTTTTGTAATGATTCGAACTGCACGTAGATCATTTATCTCATCGAAATTTTTATCTTTATCTTTCATTTTTTTGTAGATAGAATAAAAATGCTTAGAGCGTCCTTCTATTTGCACATCGAGGTTAATCTCTGCTAGCCGTTGTTTTATTATTAACTTCGCGGTCTCTATAAAATTATCCCGCTCTGCTTTTTTGGCTGCTACTTTCTCTTTTATATCTTGATAGGCTTCTGGTTCTAGAATTTGAAAAGCAAGGTCTTCTAATTCGGATTTAATTTTATATACACCGAGTCTACCGGCTAATGGTGCGTAAATGGAAAGAGTCTCTTGTGCAATGGTCTTTTGTTTTTCGGGTCTATGAAATTGAAGGGTCCGCATATTATGCGTCTTATCTGCTAACTTAATCACGATTATACGTGGATCTTTAGCTGTAGCCATAAGCATTCTACGTAGATTCTCTGCTGCAATAGATTCAAAGTTCATTCTTGTTTTATTTTTGACTTTAGACATTTTAGTAACACCTTCTACTAGCTTTGTAATGTCTTTCCCGAAATCACGAATCATATCATCTTTTGAATAAGCAGTGTCTTCAATTACATCATGTAATAGTCCAGCGGCAACTACGTTAGGCTCCTGTCGTAATTCATTTAGGATGTAAGCAACATTTACCGGATGAATGATGTAAGGCGCACCTGAATGTCTTTTTTGATCTTTGTGTTTATTTTCCGCTAATTCATAGGCTCTCCGAATTAACTCTTGGTCTTTTTCGCTAAACCTTTCCGCAATTGCTTCAAATAGCAATTCTACATTGATTTCTCTCTTTAAAAAGCCCATCAGTGACTCTCTATCTCAAGACTCAAATCTAAGAATCGAGTTGTATGTGTGAGATAGCCCATACTTACTCCGATTGTTCCGATATTAGAAAGCGCATCTAATTTTTCAGGTGTAATTCCACCCGAGCATTCAATTCGAATATTAGGTTTTTCTAATTTAATTTTATTTACTGCAATCTTTGTATCTTCAATGCTAAAATTATCAAGTAGGATAATGTCCGGGGAAGCATTCAATGCTTCGTCTAATTGGAATAGACCGTCAATTTCCAATTCTACTTTTCTGTCTGGAAAATTCTTTCTAATCTTTGCAACTGCTTCTAGTATAGAGCCTGACATAGCAACATGGTTATCTTTAATTAGCCCCATATCGGAAAGGTTTTGTCTATGGTTGCATGCTCCTCCAATATAGACTGCATACTTTGCAAGCTTACGATAACCCGGAAGAGTTTTTCGAGTATCAAAAACCATTAAACGGTTTTCATACTTCTTGGAAATTTTATTTGCTTCCGTTGCGATACCGGAGAGGTATTGTAAAAAGTTAAGTAACACTCTTTCAATGCGCAAAATCACGATTAGACTTCCTTTTAATGTTAAGAGAGTCTCTTTCGGTTTAAATGCCTCACCGTCTTGCTTTAATACTTGATAGGAAAAAAGATTTCCAGTTTGTTTATTTAATTCCTCGATGACAATTGTGCCTGCAAGAACTCCTTCTTCTTTTGCAATTAAGGTAGCATTTGCTTTTTGTTCTTTTGAAAAGATTGATTCAGAGGTAATATCTTTTTCTGGCATGTCTTCTTCTAGAGCTAAGCGGACAAGCTGCGTGAAGTCAGAAGATGTTAATTTACTAATTGGATTTGTGTAAAATCTGTCCATATAACAAATTTTACACGTATTCAATTTGCCGAAAGTAATTTACTTTTTTATTTTTTAGTTTTATCTTTTGGTTTCGTGATTTTAGTCGGAATTAAAATGACTTGATTTGGATAAATTAAATTAGGATTCGAAATATCTTTTTTGTTTGCTTTATAGATTTCTTTCCAGAGATCTTTATTGCCTAAATATTTTTTGTCAGCAGCAATTCTCCAGAGTGTTTCAGGCGGAATGCGTTTTTGGACAATGTGTTTTTTCCATTGAACTTTGGAGTCAACTACTTGCGAATTTTTCTCTGCTTTGTCTTTTTTCTTAACGGGGATAGCGTCTTTTGCATCTGCTTCTTCGCGTGCTTTCTCTAATGCAGGGTCACTGGAACGATTTTTAGCCGATAAATCCCCATTCGCGTTTTCTTTTGATTTTAGTGCTTCGTCGGCTAAACGAATAGACTCATCAGTTTGTTGGATTGAATCATAAAATCTTTCTTTTGCTAGTAAATCTACAGACGAAGCAAAGGCTTCTTTTGCTGCCGATAAATTATCTGTGGCTACTGATGATTTTGCGTCATTTTCGCTTGAATTCAAAAGCTTGTCTGCATCTTCAATTTTAATAGTAGCTATTTTGATTCTTTCCTTTGCGTAAGGAAGAATCACAGAGGTCATCAGTTCGTTCGATTCACCGCGAATTTTTTCTGCTTTTTTAAATCCATCTCGCAGACTTCCCGACTCCATCATATTCACTGATGACTTGTATTCAGCTCGCAGGGAAGTAATTTTTGTGAGGACAGTTTTATCTTTGCTGGAATATTTTTCGATGAGATCAAGGTTTGTTTCAATGTCAGCAGAAGAATCTACGACTGCTTGTGTTTGGGCAAGGCTTAAGTCTCTTGCCTTTTCGGAGGCTAGTATAGACTCTTTGTATCGCTTAATGCCTTTTTCGTATTCGTTGTAGGCAATTTCATTTCCTGCAGGGTCATTCTTCGCAAGCTTTGCATCAGCATTCTTTACAATCTCATCGCCTTCCGCTTTTAGAAGATTCGCTTGCTCATAAATATCGGAAGCAAGAGACTCCGCCAAAGCAATATTTGCTGCATCCAGTGAAGAATCAACTTCTTGACGTAAATCCTTCACATAATTAGGCAAAGACTTGTTAATTGCTAATCTGGCTTTATCTGTAGCTGTTTGGGATAACTGAGCTACTTTTTTTAAGTCGGGACTTGGTTCGGCTATTGTTTCATGAACTAGAAATAAGTTAGTTCTCGATTCATCTAATTCGGCTTTTGCATATTTATCCGAATTAAAAAGCTTTGCTCTTGTGACTTCTTGCTTAGCGATGCTGATTTCTTGCAAGGGCAGTGTTGCTTTGCAAGAAATCAGACAAATTGATAAGGCAGGGAAAAAATACTTTGTATACTTGCTAATTGAGTCTCTCATGAACTTTTTTTTAAACAATCAAACATTGATTATTTAAAAGCGCCGACAGCATCTGCTTCAGCATCAAAAATTTCAAAGAAAGATGTAAGCTTTGTTAATTCAAAAACCTTCCTAACAGAACCAGCTACGTTGATGATCTTGAGACCACCTTGGTATTTCTTTAAGTTTGATAGACTTGAAATAAGAGCACCAATTCCGGAAGAGTCAATGTAAGATACTTTCTCTAAATTGATAATGATCTGATATCTTTTTTCTTCGATCAATTTAGCAATTATATCCTTTATTTCAGGTGCATTGTATAAATCTATTTCACCATTAATGTCAAGAATTACTATGTTTTTGTTCTCTCTTCTTGTGATTTCCATTCTTGTTAATCCATTCCTTGGTTATTAATAATCAGTTTGAGGTATTTTTGGCAACTAATATATAAATCCACTATAATAAAATAAGTCAACGATAAAATTTACATTAATTGTATAATTTTTTCCAGTTCGCATAAAATTCTAAAAAATTAGAATCATAAATAGATTTTCGAATCTTATTCATAAATTCATTCATAAAAAATAAATTATGATAAGTGCTAAGTGTAAAAGCCAACAATTCTTTCACTTTATGCAAATGTCTGATATAGCCAAGACTATAATTTTTACAGACTTTACAATTACAATTTGGATCGATTGGATTATTTGCAAAGCGATGTGATTCATTTCGTAAATTTACCTTTCCATAAGAAGTAAATACTTGTCCATTGCGAGCATTGCGAGTAGGTAAGACACAATCAAACATATCAACGCCATTTTTTACTCCATCTAGAATATCAGGAACAGTTCCCACACCCATTAGGTAACGAGGACGAGTTGCATCAAAGTAGGGAGCAATTCCTTCTAGAATACGAATGAATTCCGGTCTTGGTTCACCAACAGACAATCCACCGATGGCAATCCCATCGAATGGTAAAGAATTAATATGCTCTAAGGATTTAATTCTAAGCTCTAAATCAACTCCGCCCTGACTAATCCCAAAAAGATTTTGATTATTGCGATTCTTTTCAAAATGACTAATGGATTTTTCTGCCCAATAATGAGTTCGTGTTAAGGATTCTTCTAATCTTTCTCTATCTGCTCCATACGGTGCACAATCATCAAGAACCATCATAATATCTGAACCAATCGAGCGTTGAATATCGATTACCTTCTCAGGTGTAAATTCATGTTTTGAACCATCTATATGCGAGCTAAATTTGACTCCATCCTTTTGATATTTAAAAAGACCGTTTAGACTAAATATTTGGTATCCACCACTGTCGGTTAATAGTGCTTTGTCGTAAGACATGAACTTTTTTAACCCGCCGAAAGAATCTAAAACTTCTGTTCCGGGACGTAAATAAAGATGGTATGTATTTCCAAGGATTAAATCAAGATTAAGCTCGCGAATGTCTTCTGAGGTAAGGGATTTTATCGTTCCGCGAGTGCCTACAGGCATAAAGACAGGTGTTTGAACCTTTATACCATTTAAATCCAGTTCGCCTGCGCGAGCCAATGAATCGGAGGATTGTTTTTTTAAATTGTAGATCATAGGTGGGATTTGAAATTCAAATTACGCATAACATTGTAGGTGATGCATATATGCATCACCTACAATGGAAAAAAATCATTAGAGAAGGTTAACTAATCTTAAACACACCAATTAATTGGCTTAATTTTTCGGATTGTGCGGCTAATTCGGAAGTAGACGCAGCCATTTCTTCCGACGAAGAAGCTGTGTTTTGTGCGACTGAGTTGACTTGCTCTATGGCGTTTGAAATCTCCTTGGAAGAAATCTTCATTTCGTTCGTAGCTCTAGAGATAGATTGGGCCATTTGAGATAAGGTGGTAACTGATTTGAGAACTTTTTGGTTTCCACTGCTTTGCATTTTGGTCGCATTGGAAATAGAATCAGACAATTGAGCTGCTTCCATGGACTTGTGTAAAATCTTGTTTAGAGACTCTACCACTTGACCTACGATGAGCTTACCATCATTTACCTTTGTGATACTGTCTGTAATCAGCTCAGCTATTTCGCGTGTCGCTTTTTGAGATCTCGCTGCAAGTTTAGAAATTTCTTCTGCTACTACAGCAAAGCCTCTTCCTGATTCACCGGCTCTAGCAGCTTCAATAGCAGCATTGAGCGCAAGTAAATTGGTTTGCTCAGAAATATCATTGATTACGTTGATAATGTCTGAAATTTGCTCAGAACTTTCTTCGATGGCTGCCATTCGCTTAACGGTTTCGTTAACCTTGACCTGTCCTTCTTTTGCTTCTGCGAGAGCGGACTGAGATCCTTCGTTTACGGCACGGGCAGTTTCTGTAATTTGAATGATAGATTTTGAAAGCTCATTCATGGATTTATTGGTTTCAATCACTTCTTTTTCTTGGTCACGAGCACTTTCTGATACATAAGAGATGGATTCTGTGATTTCTGTAACTGCAGAAGCTGTTTCTTCGAGAGAAGAAGCCTGGTTGGTTGCTCCATCTGCTAAGTTTCTAGATGTCGCGGATAACTCTTCTGCGGAAGAAGCAAGGTGGTCAGATGTATTTCCAATTTGTTTGACCACGTTTTTCAGATTCTCAGAGGCTTTGTTCAGACCTCGCACGAGACGACCAATCTCATCATTCGAATTGTTTTCGACATAGATAGTTAGATCCCCATCAGCAAATCGATTTGCCATTTTTTCTGCTGAGATAATCGGATAAGCAATGCGACGAATCATCATATAAGTTGTAATAATAACTACGACTAGAGAAATTGCATATCCAATCCAAAGAACGAGTTTGAGGGAATAAGAAGTTCCAATTAGACCTTGGCTACTTTGAACTAAGCCATCAGATGTGAATTTGTTGAGTATTCTTATCTTTTCTAAAAATTTTACATACGTTCCAGTTTTTTTAACATATAAATCAGCATTGTCCCTCTTAATTTGAGACTTTCTCCAATCCTGAGTATCGTATTTGAAATACTCTTCCATGCTCTGATCATATAAAGGAGTTCCATCATTCAAGTCTGTAACAATCTTTTCTAAATCATCTAAGGCAGTAAAAAACTCTTTAAAATCTTGGTTATCGGATTTATTTTTCATTCCGCTAAGTCTGGAAGAGTTATCTTGTAAAAACTTGCGTATCCTTGGTATTGCTTCCGAATATTCCTTTTGAAAAGCCTTCACCTGATTCATTTCCCTTTCAAAATCAGCTTTATTCTCCGCATTCACTGCACGGACTAGATTCAGTCGGCGATTATCCACACCGAACTTTAAGTCATTCAAATTGCCTTCAATATTGACAAATATATCTGAGACAATGGAGAGTTCCTTCTCCATTCGGCTTAAACCCATGGTCCCAAGTATGGCAATGATGAGAGAGAGTATTTGGAATACTCCGACCGAAAGAATGATTTTGGCTTTAACACTTAGATCTTTGAGATTGAACATATATTTTATTATCGTAACCTGAGACTATTTTTATTAAAAAACAATTTAGGAAGTTGACGAACCCTGAAACCTATTAAGATTAGTACAAGTGAAAAGTAAAGTCGGATTTCATATTTTGTTGTTTGTTCTCACTTTTTTGACTCTCACGTTCAAAGAAGGCACATGGGCAATTTTATTTGCATTCAATGAGAATAAGAAACTGTTAGAAGAAATTTTTTGGCGTGAATACCCCTATGCCCTGTCTCTGCTTGGTATTCTTTTTTGCCATGAGATGGGTCATTATGTTCCAGCTAGGTTTTATAAGCTTAAAACCACGCTGCCGTATTTCATTCCTATGCCTTTTAGCCCTGTAGGAACGATGGGTGCTGTCATTCAAATCCAGGAGCCGATTCAAGACAAGAAGAAGCTTTTTGATATTGGAGTGGGTGGACCTTTTATGAGCTTAATTCTTTCCGTTCCTTGCTGGATAGCGGGACTTTATTTTTCAGAGTTAGCCAACCTCGCCGATTTTGCTCATCAAAAAAATATTCTCAGTTTCGGAGATAGCCTATTTACCTATTACACGGGACAATGGGTGCTCGGACCTTACGATCCTATGACTACTACCATTCTCATTCATCCTCTGGCTAAAGCTGGATGGGTTGGTCTTTTAGTGACTGCGATAAATTTATTTCCGTTTGGTCAGTTAGACGGCGGACATATTGTCTATGGCATGTTTGGGGAAAAATATCGAAATTGGATCAATTATTTATTCTTTGCATTTATCTTTTTAGGATTTGTAAGTATCACATGGGTGATTTGGGGGTTTATCATCTTTTACCTCATCAAGGTAGAACATCCCTATGTTCCCGATGCAGAAGTTGATCTGGGATGGGGAAGGCGGATTTTGGGCTATTTTATGTTAGCCTCTCTTATTTTTATATTTATACCCGTGCCTTTGAGTTCGGGAGAAACAATGCTCTATGAAGATATTTGGGAGTCTTTGCAAAAGATAGGGATAAGCCAAACGCATTAAAAAAAATCATTTCAAAAAATAACTACTGTGGATAAATAAGACTATGACAACTTCTACGTCTCCAAAGAATTCTCCGACTCTACTTGTAACTCTTCCAAATCAGATGGAAATGGTTCCGTTACCAATTTCAAAATTCTCTATTGATGTTAGTATTCTAGGAAATTTTACTAGAACGAAAATTGGAATTCAGTTTTACAATGATTCCGATAGAGTGTTAGAAGGACAGTTTGTATTTCCACTTCCACAGGGACAGACTATTTCCGGTTATGCGCTAGAAATAGACGGAAAGCTTAGAGATGCAGTGGTAGTTGAAAAAGCAAAAGGTCGTCAGGTATTTGAATCGACGATTCGACAGAAGATTGATCCGGGGCTACTTGAACTTACCCGCGGAAATGTTTTCAGTCTAGAATCTATCCCATTCCCGCAAAAGGTTATAAAAGCATTGAAGTTAGTTTTGAACAAGAGCTTTCGCTAAAAGAAAATGGTTGGGCTTATCTTTTGCCGTTACAGTTTGAAGAGGCGATAGAGGATTTTTCTATCCATATAGATATTCCCAACCAAGAAGTAAAACCTATTCTATATCAAAATGAATTTGCTGATTTTAACTTTCAAAAAAAAGGCGACTCATACTGTCTTGACTATCAAGCTAAAAGAATTCTTGTGAATAAACAAATTGGTTTTTTAGTTCCGCAAGAAAAGAATCAAAAGACTCTCATTCAAAAAAAAGACAAAGACAAGAATTACTTTTACATGAATTTAATTCCAGAAGCAAAGTCACGTCCTAAGAAACTTCCGGCTAATGTATGTTTGCTCTGGGATGCTTCTGATTCTGGAAAGAAACGAGATTTGAATAAAGAGCTTACGTTGCTTCAAGAATACTTTCAAAAGATTCAAAATCTAAGTTTAGAAATTGTCCAATTTAGTTTTTGGATTCATTCTTCTAAAACCTTTACAATACAAAACGGAAATACAGAAGAAGTAATTCAATACTTAAAAGAAATACAATACGATGGTGGAACACAGTTTGGTGCATTGGATTTAAGTAAATACAAGTGTGATGAGTTTTTACTAGTCAGTGATGGAATTTCCAATTTTGGAAGTTCAGAATTAAAGTTATCGGATACTCCTCTGTATGCGCTCAACTCTAGCTCTATAGCAGAGCATTCATACTTGGAATATATTTCTAGAAATTCGGGTGGAGCTTATCTCAATCTAACGCAATTGGCATATGTAGATTCAATTCAGATTCTAACCAATCAAATGTATTCTTTTTTGTCTGCTAGCTTTTCCAAAGACAATATACAAGAGGTATATCCTTCTTTGCCAACAATTGTATTCAAAGATATTTCTTTTGCAGGGATCATGGAAGGCGATAATGCTGAATTAACTCTAAAGTTTGGATATGGAAAAGAAATTACACACGAAGAAAAGATTAGCATTTCTGCGAAGGATACACTAAAAGAAAATTCCTTTATCGAAAGAATTTTTGCTCAAAAGAAAATTTTAGAATTAGATTTATGTTACAAACAAAATAAAGAAGAAATTACTCGTATCGGAAAAGAATTTTCCATTGTAACTCGTAACACTTCTCTTATTGTTCTAGATCGCATAGAAGACTATGTGAATAATCGTATTATACCTCCAATTGAACTACAAAAAGAATACTTTGATCTCATAAAAAAAGAAGAGCAAGTCAAAAAGGAAGAACAGAAAACTCACTTAGATGAAATCGCAGATAAATTCCAAACTCATATTGAGTGGTGGAACAAAGAGTTTAAGTATATAAAAGAAGACACTTCTAAAAAGAAAAGTGCAAGACCAGATGAATTTAATGCAGGCAGTCCAGCACCTGCTATGTTAGCACAGGCATCGATGGAAATGGATCGAGAAATTTCATTGCCAGAGTCAGAAGAGGGGGATATGGATGAAGCGATTTCAGTTAGTGAAGAATCTTTATTATCCTCGTCTATGGCAGATGAGCCAAGTCCTGAAGAAGCAAAGACAAGTTCCGCAGAAGAGGCAGTATCCGCAAAAGGATTTATTACTCTAAAGAAATGGTCGCCTGATGAATCGTATCTTTCCAATCTCAAAAATGCTTCTGATAAAGATGCGTATGCCATTTACCTCCGAGAGAAAGAAAATAATTTTAATAGCTCTGCTTTCTATTTAGATGTAGCGGATTTCTTTTTAGAAAAGAATCAGACAGAGATTGCTCTTCGAGTTTTATCAAATATTGCTGAAATGAATCTAGAGAATCACCAGCTTCTTCGTATTCTCGGGTATCGTTTATTACAGATAGGACAATGGAAATTTGCGATTAAAATATTCGAGGATGTTTTAGAGATAAGAGAAGAAGAGCCACAGTCTTACAGGGATTTGGCGCTCGCTTGTATGGCTGACAAGCAATACCAAAAAGCATTAGACATGTTCTATTCTGTAATCCAAAGAGACTGGGATGCGAGATTTCCTGATATTCAATTGATTGCAATCCATGAAATGAATGCGATGATTGAAACCTGTAAAGAAAAATTAAACTTTGAACAAATAGATAAACGATTTCTAAAAAACCTTCCTGTTGATCTTCGCGTGATATTAACATGGGATGCGGATAATACCGATTTAGATTTATGGGTAACAGACCCAAATGGGGAAAAATGCTATTATGCCCAAAATGAAACAGGTATAGGGGGAAGGATGTCGAATGACTTTAGAGAGGGATATGGACCGGAAGAATTCTTATTAAAAAAAGCAATCCCCGGAAAGTATAATATTCAAGCAAATTATTATGGTAGCAACCAACAAGTATTATCCGGAACTACAACCATTCAAGTCACCTTAACTACCAACTTCGGAAGAGCCAATCAAGTAGATAAAGCCATCACCATGAGATTAAAAGATGTAAAGGAAGTCGTCGAAGTCGGTGAGTTTTCTATGGATTAGCCGGGACTTTGTAAAAGCAAAGAAAATCTTGCTTTTACTCAATCCCACAACCCTTTATTATTTATGATCCATCACTTCTACACCTTCCCAGTCAATGGGAACCCCGTGCTCCATATAATAATCTGCACGCTTGAGGTAGAGCTTAGCGGCAACATCGCCTTTGTTATTTTCTAATACTTTTTCAAACATAGATTTTGCAGATTGAAATTCTTTCATGAGATAAGCGTTAATTGCCATTTCGAAGTATTGCTTTGTATTCATAAACAATTCTAGTTTGTAATCCGGTTGACCGTTTAGAATTTCAATTACTTGCACTGACTCCCGTTTGCCCTTAACCACAACTCGGTCTAGGACTCGATAATAGTATTTATCAGGATCGGTTATTTTTTGAAACACACTGTCTGTAATTAGAATGGAAGATCCGTAAATTTTACTTAAACTTTCTACACGGGAAGCAAGGTTGACTGCATCGGAAATCACAGTGCCTTCCATTCTATCTTCATCTCCAATGGTGCCAAGCATTAGCACTCCTGTATGCAGACCGATACCGATGGAAATGGGATCATAATTACTTTTTATTCTATGCTTGTTGTATTCTCTAATCTCCATTTGCATGTCAATACTTGCTCGCAAACCGTCTTCAGGCTCTTTAGCAAAGAGAGCCATGATTGCATCCCCAATGTATTTATCGATATATCTATTATTATTGCGAATCATAGGACTAACTCGACGCAGATAAGAATTTAGAAAATTAAAGTTTTCCTGTGGAGTCATTGCTTCTGATAGTCCGGTAAATGCGCGTATGTCGCAAAACATAATTGTCATTTCTTTTTGAACTTGATCACCTAGATGAATACTGGTAATTTTTCCTTTTCCTAATAAATCAAGAAACTGCTCCGGAACAAATCTTTTGTATGCTTGGTTTAGTTCAATTGTCTCGGAATACAATCTAGCATTTTCAATTGCGATTGCAGCCTGAGAAGAAATTGTTTGCAATAACTCTACTCGTTTTTGCGTAAACGCTCCGGCAATTTTATTATTTTCCATATAAAGAACTGCGATAATTTTTCCCTGGTTCTTAAGGGGAATGCAAAGTATTGATTTCAATTGACTATTGGCAACATATTCATCATTTTGAAATTTTCTTTCTTGGGAAGTATCATCTAAAATTACATCTTGCTCAGTTCTAAGAACATAGTATATAATTGACGACGAATAATTTTCAATATCCGCTCTTTCTGATTGAGATGTGTCTATGTGTTCTGAGTTCCCAATCATGCCGGCTCTCAAGTAAAGTTTTTCATCTTTTAATAGAAATAATAATACTTTTTCGGCTCCTGCATTTTCGATGCATATTTTTAAAACTCTATCTATTAATTTTTCCAGAATAATTTCTCCTGAGATAGATTGAGAGGCTTTTATTACTGTCAATAAATCTAACTCAGCTGAAATGCGAGACGTTCCATCCTGTGAAGTGGTTGACTTGAGTGAGGAAGAACTAGTTTCATTGCTAACCGTTCTAAAAACACTTTTTTCCTTTAATAAGAAGTCGGAATATTTTTCTTTTAGATGCTCTGCTTTTGGTATTGCTCCCCATTGTCTATAAAGGTATTCGGCGGTATGTAAATAGTTAGCCGCAAGATCAGGAATGCCTTGCGAATAATAGAAATTACCTGCTTTCTCACTGGCGAGTGCTTCTATTGGTAAAAAACCATTCTCTCTTGCCGATTGAATTGCATTTTGATAATATTTTATTGCTCCCTTTGTATTATCCTTTAAATGATAATACTCTGCTTGCACTAACATATATTTACAAGTATAGTTTTCTTTTGATTTCTCAGCCCAGCTTTTTAATTTTCGGATATTTCTTAGAATAGTTACTTTATCGATAACAGATAATTTTCTGCTTTCACTAAAAGAAATTAAAGAGAGAGTATAATAAAAAGTAAACTCAACTACGTCTACTAATCCCAAGATTGATTTTAAATCTCTGTTTGCTTCTTTTGCATATTTGATTGCTGCTTTGTAGTCTCCGTATAAATAGTAAGCCTGACATTTATAGATATTATAAATACAAAAACCAGATCGATAATTAGATTTCTGAAAGACTGCAAGCATTTTATCTTCTTCAAAATTTCCTTCATTGAAGTAAAATTTATCGGGTGTTAAACCAGAAATAGTTTTCATGATTTGTATTAGAAGATCTATATTGTAAATCATGGCTCTAAATCTGGTTCTATAAATTACAAGTTTGTATTTTTCCGCTTCCGCGAGGACGATCGGCAATGGCACTCCCAGAGTATACATTTGAGCTACAATTCTAATTGCAGAATAGCAGGCAAAGGTAAAATCTCCTGCATCTAAGCTTCTATTCATTGCTTCTATTGCGAGTGGAATTGTTTTTTTTATATGCTCCTTCCAATGCATGATAATACAAGAATGGGCAAATAGAATTTTGCCTTTGAATTCTTTGTCTCCATACTGATCGCATAATTTAATTGCGAAAAGGGAAAGCTTATAACCTTCTTCGATATTTCCCAATCCATGTGCAATAATAACGCTTGTCGTGCTATATGCATATACACTAGCCATCGAGTGACCGTATCGCAGTGAATAATAAGATCCTGACAAAGTCGCTACACTATATAAAAAATCTTTTCCTAATAAATAAGCAGGGTTTGTAATCGTAACAACTAAACGAATAATATTTTCATTGCGTGTATTCTGGCTTACGGGACGTTTAACTAATTCATCTTCTGTATATTTTTTTCTAAATTTATTTACTTTGTATAGATATAATAAAAGAGAAAAAACAGATGGAGAATAAGGGATATTAACCCCACATAATTGCAGAGCTTTTAGTCCACTTTCAATTGCTTCTTTCATTTTATCTTGTCCTGTATAAAACAAGATATTCAGGTAGTGGATTTGTATTTTTTCTTCTACGGTGCGAGAATTTTGAATTGCTTTGTTTAAATATTGTTCAGAACTTTCTAGTTCTCCTAGTAAATATTTACATTCTCCTAATCCTTTAAATAAATTGTAACTTAATTCATAATAATTGTCTTTCCAGATATCAGTTCCCAACAAGTCTTTGCAAATAGAAAAATAATATACTGCTGTTTCATAAACGGATGAATCTTTTGCAATTTTTCCAGACTTATAATTTAGGTGAATTAAAATTTCTTTTTCTTCTTGTTGTAAGTATTGTTTTCCTTTATTCCAATGGTTTGTAATATTTAATACTTGATTTTCTCTTTCTTCTTCACTGGACTTAAAATAAAGTATTTTTCCTATTTGGTAATGATACAAACTTCTGTCTTCATCTGGAATAAGAGAATAAGCCGCTTGTTGAATTTTATCATGTTGAAATTTATACACAATATTTTCAGATGAACTTTCATCAAAAAGAGCAAGGTATTTATAGTTATCACTTAAGGGAGTAATCAACTCTTCTGAAATAATAAACAATAAATTCCCGACTAAATCATTTTTTTTAATCTCTGTGATTACTGATAAAGACATTAAATCAAATTCATTTCCAATGCAGGAAGCAGCTTTCAATATTGATTTTAAGTGATTTGGTAATTGATGAATTTTTTTTAGCATTAAATCCAAAACATTATCAGATATTTCTAGCTTAAGGATATTCATCATATCCCATTTCCAGCGGCCTATTTGCGAATCAAAAGATATTAGATCGTCATGATATAATTTTAAAAGAAACTGATTTAGAAAAAAAGGATTCCCATCTGTTTTTGAATGCAATAGATTTGCCAAATCTTTACAACTTTCAAAGGATGTATGTAGGGTTTCAGAAACCAAGCTGACTACTGATTGTAAATCCAAAGATTTTATTGTAAGGGTTAATAGTTGTTTGCCGATCTCATTTTGTATTGAGGTTAATGTTCGAACAAAAGAGTGAGCTTCATCTACTTCATTGGATCGATAGGCGCATAGTATTAGAATATGAGAGGTATAATTTTCAGTTACTATCTTATGTAATATTTTTTGACTTCCGCTATCTGACCACTGCCAATCATCTAAGAAAAGAATCAGTGGATTTTCCTTAGAACAAAATACACTTACTAAACTTAGAAATGTATGATAGAAACGGTTCTGAGCTTCTTCTGGTGATAACTCATCAATAACCGGTATATCATTTAGAATTTGTTTTAACCTTGGAAAAAATTCTAGCAGCAAAGAAGCATTATTCCCTATTTTTTCTGAAATCTTTTTTCTCCAGCGAATTAGGTTTTCTTCTTTTTCTGCTAGGATATATTCAAAGGCATCGCTAAAAGCTTGTATGAATGGAAGATAAGGAGTGTTTTGTTTTAGTTGATCAAATTTACCAGTAAGAAATAAACCTTTGGTTTGTGTTAAATTATTATGTAATTCTTTGACTAATGAAGTTTTGCCTATACCCGAGTATCCGTTAATCAACAATACTTCATTAGATCCCTGACATGCTTTTTGAAAAGAATCAACTAATATTTGTAATTCTTTTTCTCTTCCATATAGTTTTTGAGGAATTGATAATTTCTCGGAAATATCGTTCATTCCAATTGTAAAACTGAATTCAGAAATATTTGTAAGATTATTTAGGCATTGAGTTAAATCAAATTGTAGTCCTTGTATTGTCGCATAACGTTCCTCTGCATTTTTCGATAATAGTTTCATTACAATGTCTGAAATTATTCTTGGAACTTGTGATTTTTTATCTATTGGTGGAATAGGAGTTTTAGTAATATGATAATAGACCATTTCCATTGTATCTAGAGAGTAAAATGGTAGTTTGCCTGTAAGCATTTCATAGAAAGTAACACCTAATGAATATAAATCCGAACGTGAGTCTAAAGCTCGATTCATTCTACCTGTCTGCTCTGGTGAAATGTAATTTATAGTGCCCTCCATTCTATCAACGGATTGGAGTCTTTTATTTTCTTTAGGAATACTCGATGCAATATCAAAATCAGTTATCTTTAATTCTTTTGTAACAGGATTAATTAGAATATTCTTGGGGTTAATATCTTTGTGAATAATATTTTTGCTATGAATCACCTTGATTGATTCACATATCTTGATGGCAATAGATAAGAAATCTTTTATATCCGTCGGATACTTACTATTATACTCTTTTAGAGAAATTGCATTAAAGTCTTCAATTACAATGTAGTATGCATTATTATACTTTTCCAATGTATAATATTTAATGACATGCGGTGAATCAAATAAGGAGGCAATTTCAAATTCTAATTTGTATCTTCCAATGTCTACTGGGGAAGGGTATTCAGAATTTAATAATTTTATTATCTTGTAGCCTGATTCATTTTTAGCTCGAAAGACAATAGATTTGGAACTCTCGTAAAGTGTTTCCTCTATAGTGAAATTAGCAATCGTCAGCATTTATTATTTATCTTGTAGGATGATTAGAGACATGCTTTTTTATATTTGTTACAATTCTAAACAATAAAACATTGGCTCTTTTTAATTTTCTTTTTTTTATGAATACCTGTCAACAAACTTTACGTTTTAGAGAGCCTTATCTCAAATCACAATAACCTCGCATCTTATTTTATCAGTTCAAATAAGAAGGATAGATTTTTTACTTATCCAATAAATTTTCCAGCATGAATCTAATTTCATTTCCGCCCATGATCTTTCCAATTTCTTCCTCCGTAAATCCTTTTTGGATCAATGCATCTGTAATTAAAACTAGACCTGTAGTATCAAAGGGTGCTTTTATTCCTCCATCAAAATCAGAACCCAAGGCGATGTGGCTTATACCGATTAGATTCGCAGTGTATTGAATAGAATTTGCAATTGCTGCTGCATCTTTTCCACAGGTTGCCGTTTCCCAGAATCCGATTCCGATTAAACCACCGTTAGCCGCTATTGCTTTTAATTGGGAATCACTTAAATTTCGGTTGTTATTACAAGTTCCTTTTACACCGGTATGAGAAACAACTACAGGACGTTTTACTAATTTTAGTATATCGTCTATTGTTTGTTTGGATGCATGAGCTAAATCTACGATCATACCTTTTTCTTCCATTCGACGAATCATTTCTTTGCCGTTATCCGTTAGCCCCCCTTTCTTAATGCCATGAGCAGAGCCACCCATTTCAGTATCAAAGAAATGAGTAGGAGCCATCATACGGTAACCTGCGGCAAACAATACATCTACGTTAGCAGGATTTCCTTCCAATACCTGTGCGCCTTCTAGAGCCAGTAATCCTGATACAATATTTTTCTCTTGTTTCTTTCGTTCGAGAAAATAAATCAAATCGCTCTTTGACTCAATGAGAACAAATACGCCTTTGGAGTTTTTGGACATTTCTTTTAATCGAGAAGCCTGGTAGAGTGCTCTTTCTTTTAAACTATTCCATGTTTTGACAGGCCATCGATTTGCGATAGCCAGGAAAATGATATTATCTGTCTTATCATCGTTTTGCTCTATGTTTAAATTGCGCGGTGTTTTACTCACAACAGCGAATACTTGTAAAAAAACATTTCCTTCTATTAAGCGGGGAATGTCTGTATGCCCCAGACTGCTTCTTACGAGTAAGTCTCGCCCCCAGAGAAGTGAGTCTGCATGAAGGTCTGCTGCTTGCAATGTTTTGTGAAGCTCTATCGCTTTTTGAGAAGCTTTGTAGGGAGGAGATTGAATCAAAGCATTTGCTTTTTTTTCAATGATTGCAGTCCCAATAAAAAAGAAAAAACACAAAGTTAAAATCATTAGGACTAGAAATGATTTTATGAAAAGGGTCGCAGTAGATTTTATAGATAGTTTATTCATAAAAATATTCAGGCGGGACTCTTGGCATTGCGACGAAGTGTATACTTTAATTCTCGTTTTTGTCTCAGCATGGCTATCGAATTCTGGTTTCTTTTTCGGGTTCGTGGCTCTTTACAGGTTAAACCCGTGGGGGTTTTTTTGCGCCTTTCTTATGTGTTTAGATCTTAAATAATTCTGCTAATCTTCTAAAAGAAAAATCTTAGTAAACGCTTTTTCTCTACCGCCGTCGGGAATTAAGCCTGCAAGGTATTTTGCTCTTTCGATATTTTTCAACCTGAAATAACAATGAGCTAGGTTTACTAGATTGCGAATATGTTCTGGTTCTCTCAGTCGAACTCTCTCTCCGAATTTAATAGCTTCCTTAAACCTTTGGAGTTTTTTGTATGCGTAAGAAATTAGAAAAATACTTTCTGTGTCAGATGGATTAAAATTTAAATAATCTTCTGCTACTACAATAGCCTGTTGGTATTCTTTTACTTGAATCAAGGTTTTAATTCTTTTATGATCTGCTTCTCTATTGGTTAATGGCTCTTTGCCTGTAAATTGAATGCTCATCAGAGACAAATCGTCAGTAATCTCTCCTGTCTTATAAAGTAAGTCTACGATTTTGTTTATATCAGCTTTAGATTTTTCTACTGTGCCTAAAAATAGATTCTGGTCGTAGTTTAGTTTTTTCTCTCCCGTTTTTTCATCTAGAATTAGAATGTCATCTCTTCCATCAGAACCATTTACAACAATATCACCATCTTTCATTTGAAATGTTTTTACGTGAATATAACTCTGTGTAATTTCTGTTCCTAATTTTCGAAAGATAAAATCTTCATCAATGAAACTCGCTTTTCCATCTCGATAAAGAACACTTACAGGATGCTCTGCATTGATAAAATACATAAGACCGGTTTGATTGTCTATTAAACCCATTACAATAGAAACAAGCATTGAGCCCTGGAAGCTTTCAAAAACTTTATGAAGTTCAATAAAAGAATCTTTCAACCATTTTTCAGGATATTCTTCTTGCACTGTTTTACTGAGTCTTGTTCTTTCTAGAATGGAATCAAACACAGAGCCAGTCACCAGCGCACCGCCGGCACCCTGCATAGATTTCCCCATTGCATCAGCATTGAAGAAAACTGTCATATCGCGGTTACACAGTGTTAAACTCTCTGCGCGACAGAGATCTCCTCCTAAATCGGAGACTTTATTTTTAAATTCAAAAGTCTTTTTTTGTTTTACAATAAAATCAATTAGAACCTGGTTTTTATCTGCATGATTGCGACCGAGAGGTTTAATCAAGAGAGAGGTCAAAAAATAATCTCCATCTTGCGACATTTTTATTTTTTTTACATCTGCTAGACTCTGGCTTAATTCTTCTGTGCGGAGTGCTACTTTTCTTTCGAGGCTTTCGTTGAGCTCTTCTACTTCTTCGTTGAGTCTCACAAATCGGTTTGCTAGAATGATTGCAAGGCTTAGAATGAAAAAAATAAAAGCATACCCTACGACTCTAGGAGTAACAAGAATTCCTCTACTACTTAACATATCCACAATAGACGCCGCAATGACTATGATTGCACCGGCTAATATGAATATTGCGTCCTTATTCTTTTCTCTAATTTGGTTTATTAGATAGTAGATTAGCATTCCAATATAAATCACCCAGATTGGTTGCACTATCATTGTATTGATAAAATCATAATGGCGCACATTTAAAACAAAAAGCACATAAAGAAAAGAAGCTAAGATGATAAAGTCCATTGCCTTTAATACAGAGTTCCATTTGTATTTAAAATAGACACGAATGAAATGAGCAAAGATTGGTATTAGGATATTTAAAATTAGGTATTCAATTTTTTTTAAGTATACAAAGTCTATTCCTATATCATACTTAATTTGGTTTCTTAAAAATTGATAGGCAACGAGTAGGATAGTGAAAGCGGCAAATAGTAAGTTTTCTCTTTCCTTTTGTCTACGAAGGTATAAGAATAAAAAATAAAATCCAACTGTTATATAAACCATTAAAAGTAAAAGTTTTATATATTCATCCCCATAAAAATGTTTCTCCATAATTTTTGTGGGACCTATTTCTGTTTTATCTTGATCGATGCCAATATAGCCTTCAAAGTATTCTTCTGCTTGAATTAGAATTAGATTTTCTTTTCCTTTTCGGATTAGACTAGAAGGGATTTCGTAGATGCGAACTTTATCATAGGCTCTTGGTTGCGAGCTTCCAAATTCTCCTGTCTCGCCAATTAACACTCCATTGAAATAAGTTTTATCTCTATCACTGATAGTGCCAAGACGAATTGAAATTGAGTTTGCTGAAAAATTTTCTGGTAAGAGGATACTTTTCATTAGCCAGATTCTATGGATGTCTGGCTTGCCCTGTTCTATTTTATTATAATTGGAAGGAATTTTATATTCTATCCAGGAATTTGAATTTGTTCCATAGTCAAAATACTTTGTCGTAAACTCAGTAGGATTTATTTCTTCTGTCGATAAATACCATTTCGAATTTGCATTTGAATCTAAACTCGTAATTTCATCTAAAGATTTTATAATCTGAAAAGAATTAAGACTCTGGCTTTGTGCGTATACTTGCGTTAAAGAAGAAAATAAAAATAGAATTGTAATTAAATATTTCCCGATTCGAGATTGATTCCAGCATTGAATTCTGTTTTTCATATTTCGACCATCCTTTTCTATTGCACTTAGCCCAAAGAGACTAAATCCACCCATTGTTCTAAATAAATAAGTATATGAATCCGTTTCAAACAAATTACAAGAACATTTTATTTGAAATGAGAATTAAGAGTCCTTTTGCCTTCCTTTGCACCTCCTTGCAGTCCATGTTGCAGTTCTTGTTGCGGTTCAAGTATACTGACAAAACATTGCGGATAATGAAGAACTGCTACCTGAACCGCAACTTGAACTGCAAGGAGGTGTATATTTAATACGAAGGAAGTCAAAATTTAACTTGAAGATTGGTTCTACTATGGATAATGGCATTCATCCAGATGGCTTTGTCTGGGCTTTGACAGGATCAACAGAAAACATATCATCCTGTTAATCTTGTTAATCCTGTCTAAAATATACGGCACAATGAAATTTGCTTTAGGACTTAGTAAATGGCAATGATGAATATTATAAAAATAGCAAAGATAAAATCGATCTTCCCATTCATCAAAACGACTTTGTCTATGTATCGCTTGGCAATCATCTGTGTTCATCTGTGTTCATCCGTGGTAATCTTTTCTTTCTCTTTTTGCAATGAAATCAAACGACCACCAATAGAGAGTATACTCCTAAATAGCCTCTTGGTTGTGCCGACAGCGGGACTAGAAAGAGTAGGGGTTGTGACAAGTGACTTTGGAACTAGCGGCAAATTTGCAGTAATCAATCCGGATGCACAACTTTCAGTTCCGACTGTGGCTAATATACATTCTGATGCAGTAGCAAGATTCATTGATGGAAAAATATTTATCATCAATCGACTTAATAGGGATAGTATTTTAATTTTAAATCCAGCAAATGGTTTTCTTCCAGAAGCGGAGTATTCTGTGGGTAAGGGAAATAATCCGCAGGATATAGTAAAGGTAAATGAGAATAAAGCCTATATCACACTTTATAACAGTAGAAATCTGCTCGTGGTAAATCCTTATTCCGGTGCATTCATTCGTAATATAGATATTGGAGCTTATGCGGAAAATACTTCGCTTGGTATAGCAGGAGCGGATGGAATTCCTGAAATGTCGCAGATGTATTTGGACGGAAGCTCCCTTTATATACAATTGCAAAGACTCGATAGAAATGATCCTTCCGGAATTCCAACGCCTAATAGTGATTCACTACTACTCGAATTAAATGTGAATACAGACAGTGTTGTTAAAACTTATATATTTAAATCTAGAAATCCCACAAGTCGAATTCAAAAGATTGCAATTGGAAGTGAATCCTTTCTAGCTATGTGTGTGCCTAATCGTTTAGGATTTATCAGTAAGCAAGATGGGGGGATAATAGCATTTAGCCTTACAACAAAGACATTTAGAAATAATTTCCTTTATGCAGAGACAGATGCAGGCGGAGATATTCTGGGAATGCAAATCAAAGACGAGAATGAAGGCTATGCTTCTGTATTAGATGCAAGTTTTAATAAATCCATTCAACAATTTAATCCAACCACAGGACAAAGAATAAAAACAATTCTAAATTTTCCCGCAAGCGCTGGAAATATTGCAGGACTCTTACTTACTAAATCAGGAAGACTTTATATGGGTGACGGATCTTTTTCTAGCCCCGGCGTTGTCATCTTCGATACCACCAAAGCGGATAAGCCTCGTTTAACTCAAGGCAATATCGACGTAGGACTTCGCCCTTTTGATTTAGTTGAGTTGCAGTAGATAAAAAAAGTTATTGACAATTTATTAGATTCGGAGATATTTACTCTACTTTTTATGTGTCTATCATAGAGAGAATGAAATGAAAATGAGAACAAAACATGAGACGAAAAACAAATACTAACAATACATTCGCTAGTGCAATTCTAGGAACACTAGCACTTAAGTTTACGAAAGATGCAATTTTTAAAATAGCGAATATTGATGACAAATACAAACCCATTACGCTTCCGCTTGACTTAATTTTGATCAATTCATTTGTAAAAGATAAGAATTTAAAAAGAGACATCCAAGTAGGACTGTCCATCAATGCTGCTAATGACTTTCTACAGAATACAATTCTTGAAAACAAGATTCCAGAACCTATTTTATTATTAGATGATAAGAGAATTGATATTAAACTTTCTCAATCAAATAACAGTCCGAATATTTTAAACCTAAGTAGTTCGCAAATTGAAAAAGATTTACGCGATTTAGTAGTAGGTAATAAATACAAGGTGCTTTTCAATGATAGTTCCTCCATTGAGAGAAATGGAAACGGACTTATTTTCTATATCCAAAAATTCGACTCGATCACAAAATTAAGAAAGAAAATAGAGTTTTTAAGTTTGCATGGAATGGAAGATTTTAAATTTCTTATGGAGAAGTCTTTCTTTAATAAGCAAACATTAAAAGACAAATTAAATACAATCGGAATCCAAGAATTTTTAAGAGATGCAATCCCTCAATGCTATGAAGAGTATAAAATAAAAGGAGGAAACGCGAAAGCAGAAAACAGGTTTGCTGGAATGACTTTTAATTATGAGAACAGGCAACAGGCGTATGCCTCTGATGCAGAATTTACACAGCATACTAATCCTTATTGGGTTCAAAATGCTACATTTTATAGTTACAATGAAGATAGGTCATTTTCTGATTTTGTAACGCTTGAGAAATACTTAAAACAAAAACAAATAACGGGAAATCTCAGCAATGAAGAGATTAATAAAATTCGAGACAATTATTATTGCAATCAACTGAATTGCAAAGAAGCGTCCAAAGTTAATCTTTTAAAATCGGCTGGTTTACTCCGACCCGATTTAAACATATTTGAAGCAGAAAAGGTATTGAGAAAAGCAGGAATCAACAATGCGAAATATGCGAGTGAGTATATTAAGGTTTTAAAGCATATGCAGACTATGATTGAGGTTGCTAAGTTAGAATCTGATTGGGCAAAGCTTACAGGGGCAAACAGAAAGAAACTACAAGTAAGAATCTTTGGATTCAATGATATTGATATGTTATTGCCATTGGGCTATACGTATATGACTCAAGGTGGAACCCCTAAAGAGGCTATAGTTGATAAATCTCCACACGAATTCAACATAGTAGGAAAAATCAAGGAAGGTCTCTATAAATGTGATGATCCCATTCAAGAAGGTAAGCCTAGAAAAACAATTTTAAAAAAATCCAACATTATTACCCGATTAGAGTTTGTTGATAAAACATTGGATATTTATCCATACCTTGGAAGTATATATGGAATTATAGAAAGTAAGTGAGCAATGAAGTCTTTTTTGTCTTTCATTCTAATATTGTGCCTAGTTTTCGTTACGTGTGAAAAGAAGCCACCGACTCTTGAGGATGTGAAAAAAGAATA
This sequence comes from Leptospiraceae bacterium, assembly GCA_016708435.1. Classification (NCBI taxonomy): domain Bacteria; kingdom Pseudomonadati; phylum Spirochaetota; class Leptospiria; order Leptospirales; family Leptospiraceae; species Leptospiraceae bacterium. The sequence goes on from JADJFV010000008.1 coordinate 37,432, forward strand.
TATAGAAAGCGATAACGCTCTGCCGCCTAATGGTGATTATCCTTTGTATATATCTCGCAGAGATATAGACTTATTAGTTGAAAAAAAATACAGCTTCGATCTACCCCTTACAGAAATAAAGTCAGGAAATGTTACTTGTGAGTGTCAACCTGACGCTAGTGCACATATTTATCATGATACAAAAGTTATGGTAGTAGGTAGTTGTCGGTTTTTTTATCGGAATATTACAGCACATTGTACATTGCGTATAAGAAATTCCTTACTAGAAGGTTACTCTGACATTAAAATGAATGAAGAGAATTATTGTGGAGCGGGTTGTTTTTTTGGAAAAATTCCTCCATCACATATCCCAAATGAACAGGAACGAATTTACGAACAAGATATTTATAAGCAAATTGAAAGTTCCATCGCTAAAGAAAGATTTTGCAGAGAAAAGATAAAACCAGCGGAGGAGACTGTTCGCTAATTTGTATTCTAGCAACAAAGGGAATATATTTTCTTAGATGACAGACCAAAAATTATATTTATAATGTCCATTCAGTAGATAAGGAGCGAGGAACAACTATGCAACAATCAGAAATTTCTTTTCAATACAATACAACGGCTTCGGCGATAGGTAGAGTTATTTTATTCTTCTTTTTAGGAATCTTATCTTTTATTGGAGCTATCTTAATTTTAGTTGGGCTAGGAAGCATGGGAGCGGAAGGCGATGTATTAGTCGGTTTAAGATTTATATTTCCCGGAATTACATTGATTTTATTTTCTTCCCTTGGCTTGCTCTATAGCAAGATTAGCTCACAAGCCAGTGTTGTTCGATCTTATTTTGATACAGTAAATAAAAGATACTATTTAGAAACTAAGAACGGAGAGAGCGGCTACATCCCATTTGGCGAAATAGACTCTCTTGGGATGCGAAGAGAAATTGTGAGTGGAAATAAATCATCAACTACCTACTATATAGTTTATCTCTTAAAAAAAGATGGAGCCTGGTGGGATGTTTATTCTTATATGAGTGAAGGGGAAGCTCTCGCAACGTTAAAAGGATTACAAGAGAGAGTTCATTTCGACAGAGACGAAGAATTTAACCTATTAGAAACAGAAAAGAAGTCAGAGCTTTTTTCATTCACAGAAAATGAAAACGGAGTTCTATTCAAATGGGGCGAACAGGTTAGTATGCTCTATAGAGTTATGGGGATACTTGCCGTTATTTCCTTTCTTAGCACATTTGGAATCATTGCATCGATGATGAGCGAGGTAGATTCTTTTGGGTTTTATATCCTCATGGGATTTTGCACAATCTTTGGCATATTGGTATTATTCGCCATATTCAAATCTATCTTTGGATACAAAGACTACGAACTAGAAATCACAGAAGACAAAATTATTCACTTCGGTGTCAAAAAAGACAAACGAAAAATTCTTTCCGAAATTCCTACCAGGGAAGTTAAATTTACTCAATACTCTTTTAATATTATTAAACAAGATATTTTCAACGGACAGGAAATTTTTCTACTGAACGAAGAGTTCGCAGGCAAATTAGAGAAATATAAAAAAGGCGATTTCGGAATTATGGAAATGTTTGCTCTCATGAAAGAAATCATGTATATGAACAAAAACGTAATTAAACTTCCCTTCCCCGGTTTCAAATCTCTAGATATAATCTTATTCGAGAAAAAACTAGACGAGGAGCTGAAAAAGATTAACCCTGATGTGATTTAGAGTTGCCTATAGAAAACATATTTAAAATATAGCTTGAAGACCTAGTTCCCAAAAAATATTGTCACTAGTGGAAGAGTAAGTAAAAATGGAATCTAAGCCAAAAAGAGGGATTAAATTTCGGTAGACAGTGAGCCTTGCTATGAAATGCTTAGTTTTTAGGCAAAGAAGACGGTTTGTTGCAAAAGTAAACGTTTCTGTCTTAAAAAATAAGTCCATTAGATATGCATTATACTCAAATCCTTCATTTGTCAAAGATAGAATATGAAAGCAATTATGAATAGAGTTCTATGCATAGATGATGATTCAATCACTCTAATGCTCTGCAAAGCCACCATTAAACAGGCTTCCTTCTCGGAAGAGATTGACACTGCCCTCAATGGACAAGACGCAATTGAATACTATGAAGACTTATTAAATAAGAGTGTTGATGGAGAAAGTTATTCTTATCCGCAGGTTATTTTTTTAGACCTAAATATGCCAATTTTAAGTGGTTGGGAGTTTTTAGATGAGTTTATGAACCGATACTACCTAAAATTCAATAAGACAAGAGTTGTTATCCTATCTTCAACTGTAGATCATCGCGATAGAGAGAGAGCAGCCGAATATCCTATTGTGATGGATTTCTATTCAAAGCCTATTACCAAAGAAATGCTTCATGATATTGGACAAAAACTAAACTAAAAGCTATAAGCTACTTGTAAAAATAATTCTCGGCCCGCCTGTGGGTGATACGGACTTACAAAGCCTTCTGGATTCCCTACACCGGTAGAATTTACATAACTTGGTTGAATGGAATCAATTGGACGTGTTGCATTTCCACTTTGTCTTCCCATTCCCATATAAGACTTGTTCAAAATATTTCTTCCTATTACTTGTAATTCTAAACCATCGATTCCCCAAATATCTTTGTAAGTGATTGTAGCGTTTAATAGGGTATAGCCGGACATAAACCCATCTGGTTTACCTTCTGTTTGATACGGGTAAGACTTCGTTATAAAATTTGGATCGTAGGGTTGAAAGTATCGATTTGTAACAGGTGCCTTTCTTCTTCCTACCCAATTCATTCTTAGATTTACATTTAACTTTTTAAAGAATAATAAGTTTACACCTAGATTGCCTTTTCTTTCTGCAATATTATCAATTTCTTTTCCATCATACACGGGGCTAATTGAAGTTACACTCCCAAGTCCATTTGCTTGCACGTTTAGTTCTGTCTTTACATCTCTGTCGCGGGTAACGGTGTAATTCCCAAAGAGTTTAATTTCATTCGTTATTGCAACATCACCTTCAAAGGTAAACCCGTAGATATGAGTTGGTTTATAGTTTTGGAAAATAGTCTTTCTTGCATCTGTAGCATTTGGATCTGGATTTTTACCTTCTGCGATTTGACCGTCTAGTAGACTAATGAAATAACCCGCTTTTAAGGTTGCCATTTTATTTATGAAAAAAGAATTCTCTACTTCATAGGTTTTGATTTTCTGTGGTTGCAAGGAGAGATTTCCCCGAAAGGAATCATACAATTGAAATACTGTGGGCGCTTTGAATGCTTCTCCATATAGAAACTTCACATTATACCATTCTATCGGTTTACCAATAATAGCCGCTCGCTTTGTCCATATTTTTCCATAATCAGAATCCTGATCATGACGCACACCTAAAGTAAATGACAATTTATCATTAAAGAACTTTTGTTCATCTTGAATATACCCGGATGCCGTTGTTGAATAGAATACTGTTGCTACGCTTGGATTACCGCTCGGAAAAGAGGATGATACGATGTTTGAGTTTTTATTCTGTTGTCTGCCAAGAGATACTCCGCCGACTTCATCGCTACTGGATTGTCTTGTAAATTTATCTAATTGTATGCCTATTACTAATCGATTGGTTTCTGTCGGATTGTAGTTAAATACCTGTTGCACTCCTGTCATAGAGCTTGGCGCATAATATTGCTTTGCCTTATCAAAAGTTGGAATTGTCAATTGACCATTTGACACTGGGAAATCCACTCTTTGATATTGGTATGTATACTCAAATCCCGTCTCAGGCATAATAGAAGTATTGCGATAATACATCTTACTAGTCGAAAATAGTTTTTGTGTAATATTTGTTTCATAGGCGGCATTCACGAAGTAACCCTTATGATGTTTCATGAAAGGAATATTGGGAGTATTTGCAAAGTATTCATAACCGGGCACGTAAGAACTAAGCCCTTCTTTTACATCCCAAATATTAAAACCAAGTGTTAATCCATCTTTAGATAAAGCGCCTCTTAAAAAATAATCTTGCGCTGAATTGTTGTATCCATTTGCTATTGTTTTTCTAGTTCCAAAAGGAGTTCTATCGTTATTAACTGTTGTTCCGTCTGGTCTTGGTTCCGGCGAAATCTTAACTCTATCCGGCTCGTAGTTATTGTTAAAATAATTTCCCGGATCCGTTCTTCCTTTTCCTCTGTCTCCATCTGTATTATAATATCTACCTGCCATTTGAAAGATCATATCGTTTGGAAGTTTAAAGGCAAGGAGTCCTTCTGGCATATAGGTATTATTCTTTCCGCCTTGCATTCTTGCATCTCCCATCACATTCGCATCTTTTTTTGAGAAGAGAGATTTTCCCTTTCTAGTGATGATGTTAATTAAACCCGCATAGGCGTTTGCCCCATACAAAGCAGAGCCTGGACCGAGGATAATCTCGATTCTCTCCACATCAATGAGGACTGTATCAAACTGAACATGTCTAAGCCAACCATTTCCAATATCATTTTGTATTATCCCATTCTCCATGAGTAGAATCTGTGTTTGTCCTACGTCTGAAATTCCACGTAAGATTAAATCCGTTGGGTATTCGCCTGAGTCGTTAAAAGAATTAAAATCAAACCCCGGCACATCTTGGAGTAGCTCGGTTAATGTCCGGTAACCTCTTTCATGAATCGTATCGCGGCTAAATACATATACCTTAGAAGGAGCATCTGATATTTTTTGACTTGTCCTAGAAGCTGTAATGACTTCCTCGTCTCCAAATTGCTTTAAAATTTCTTTTGCTTTTTGAGCCTTATCTTCGTTAGCCACAGATACTGTAATTTCTTTTCCAATGGGTCTGGAAAGTAAATGATCGTAGATATTTTCACGAATCTCAGTTTTGGAAGGATTTGCTAGAACAGAAAAGGAAACTGCTTCTGCTAGATTTTGAATTACTTTATCTTCGTCTTCTTTGTATTTGTCTTCAATATTCTTAAAGCTTTCGCCTAGAGAGTCAGCGATATCATTGGAATAACGAACTACATCTACTAGGTTTCCTGTCTTTGGGTCGTATAACAGTGCGTAAACGGTAAGAATTTTTTTTTCCTTTTTTCTCTGGTAATATCCTTCTATATAATAAAGCGACCGATTACCCTGCGCAGTTTTTATATTTGCTTCTTTGATTCCTTTTCCTTGCTCCACTGTAAATCCCCTAGACTCAAAACTGCTTATTAGAGAAGATTGGAGTTTATCTTGCGTATTCGCATCTAATTCGGATTTGTGCGGAAGAAAGGAGCCTAATAATATTTTCCTCTCTACATCTTTTGAGGAAAGAGAAGAAATTATTGTTAAGAATCCTAGAATCAAAAAAAGACTTAATTTCATAAACGAAAATTTAAAGATTTTACTTTACCTTTTCGAGGAAACTATTTATATATTCTAAGACGTCAAGGTTAAATTTACCAATAAAAAAACAAAGAATTCTAAGTGTTTTCCATTAGCCGCACTTTGCTTTAAGTAAATAAGATTTTTACAAAGGGAAACTAAAGGGTTATAAGAAAATCCATGCTGAGCCAACTAAAAAAATATTTTCTAATACTAATTCTAATTTTAAATACATCTCTTTTCTCAGAAGAAGATTCAATTGAAATTCTTTTGTCTTCGAATAATAGCATTTATTTAAGCACATTGCAAAGTATTCAGTCAACAGCTAAGAAAAAGCTCAATCTAAATTTTACTAACAGCATGAATGATTCGCAGATGAAGGATTTTTTCTCTGCACTCGAAAAAAGAAAGGTTCCTTTTTTAATTACTCTCGGTCCACAAGCTAGTCTTTTAGCAAAAGAAAATCTTAATACTACACCGATTCTTTATTCTCTTATCAATTCTCCGCGCGCCCTGGGATTTAATTATAAATCAAATGCCTGTGGGGTTCATATGGATGTTCCCATTCAAGATTTTTTTCGCGCCTTAAAAGACATTAAGCCTGAAGCAAAAACAATCGCTTCTTTTTATAGCAATCCCACAGGAGAGCTTCTAGTCAATGAAGCGGATTACAGTGATTCCCTGCATGGGATTATATTTCAAAAAATAAAAGTAGAAAATAAGAATGATTTTTCGGAAAAACTTTATTCCTTAAAGGGAAATATCGATGCGTTCTATATTGTTCCTGATTCTATTTATACGCAAGAAAATTTTGAGATACTATCTAAATTTGCAAAAGAAAATAAAATTATTCTCATGACACAAATTCCATTTATCGTAAATATTGGAACAACGTTTAGTATAACGCCTTATTATGCGCGAGTAGGAACATTCATTGGGGATATGGCAAATGAAATTCTAGCAGGCAAATTAGAATGTAAAAATGGATACGCGAGTGCAGTAAAAGAATTTTCTCTTAGTCTAAATAAAACTTATGCGCAGGAGTCTGGAATTGATTTTCCTACTAATATTCTCAATCGAGCGGAAAATAGCCGTTTACTCATAGAAGGAATTCATTTTTATGAGAAAGGTAATTTAGATGTAAGTAGTCTAGTCATGGAAAAAATTCTTAAAGAAGATCCTACTAATTTTACAGCGTTTTATTATAAAAATTTCATCAATCAGAGAATCAATGGAGATAAGATTCAAGATTATTTTAATCGAGCAAAAGAATTTAGAAATGCAAAGAACTACAAAAAAGAACGAGACCTGTATTCTCAAATATTAAATCTACAACCTGAAAATCAAAATGCAAAACTTGGTTTTCAAGAAACACTCGTTTTAGAAAGTGAATCTGAAAGAGAAGAAGGGGAACGGCAAGAATCGAATCATCAAATCTTTTCGGCTTTGCAGAAGTATTTAGTTTCCCTAAAAATCTTAGACTCCAATGCAAAATCAAAAGCCAATTTAACAAGACTGAGACAGAAGGAATTAAAAAATATCCTTGCCTATATCCAAAAGGGAAAAGGTCTTTATGAATCTCGAAAATATGGAGAATCCGAAGATATGTTTCAAAATATTCTACTCGTCGAGCCAGAAAATAAAAACGCAAAGGAATACCTTCGACTCTCTAAAGAGAAAAAAATAGCAATGTTAAAATATGAAAATTGTATTCGAGAAATGGATAAGAAATGTTATTTGCTATGGAGAAAGTAATACTACTTGATGTTTGATTTTACAAAAAAGAGATTTATCAGTATTAAAGTTAAGATTTCGATTCTGACTTCTGCTGTTGCTGTGTTTTGTCTTTTCATAATTTCATTTGTATTTTTATACAATAGTAAAATTCTAATGCAAAAGAGAACAATCGAAATATGCCGCAACTTTGCAGAAAATATTTCTAACGTAGCCCGCGAAGACTTAGTATTAGACGCTACGTATGAATCAACGAATTCCGTAGTAGGGGAAATTATTAAATCTGAAATTGAAGGTTTACAGAGCATTTATATTGTTAATGTTTACGGTAAATTCGTAGTAAACTTTAATAAAACAAAACTAGAAGACTCTGCCACTGAAAAAGAAATCCTCTATTTGAAAAATATACAATCCCTTGATTTGCAAGAAGTCTACTTAAAGGAAACAAATCAAAATGTGCTAAAGATTACCTATCCTATTTTTATTAACTACAACGAACAAAACTTAAAGATTGGTGCTGCCATTTTTGAATACGATAGAGACAAAATATACCAACCAATCTATGAAATGCAGAACAAAATTATTTTAATTGGAATGGGGATAACGATATTTACCCTCATATTCACTCTCTATGTTTCTAATTATATTACAAGACCGATCGTATTGTTTTCGAAAGGTGTGCAAATGTTAGCCTCTGGAGTGCTCGAACACAAGATTGTTATTAACAGTCACGATGAAGTAGGTTTATTATCTGAAAAATTTAATGAGATGAGTAATAATCTACGCCAATCCTACGAGCAATTAGAAGAAAAAGTTCTAGAAAGAACGGCTGAATTAAATGCAAGCTTAAACGTTATCCGCAAAGACCTGGCAATAGCAGAGAAAATTCAAAAGACTACTCTTTCTTCCAATTTAGATCAGCATAATGATTTAGAAATAATCATTAAGTATGTTGCAATGACAGAGGTAGGAGGAGATTTTTATTGTGTAAATAAGTTAGGAGAATCCACAAGTCGTATTTTTCTAGCAGATGCAACCGGTCATGGGGTGCAGGCGGCTCTCATTATGATGGCGATTCAGGGGATTTATGATGGAATAAAAAACTTTGCACTGCCGGTCAATGAAGTATTGGAAATATTCAATCGGGAATTTAGTAGAAGGTATGGTTCTCTCAATACTTTTCTAACTTGCATTATACTTGATGTGGATACTTCTGATTTTGTGATACGCTATGCCTCTGCCGGTCATCCTGCCGGATTATTAATCAATAAAGAAAAGGACTTTCTATTATTGTCTAAGACTGGACCTCTTATTGGTGCAAAACCTAATTGCAAGTATGCGCAAGTGGAATATCCATTTAACAAAGAAGAAAGAATATTTGTTTATACTGATGGTATTTTTGAAGAGTTCTATGAAGAGGAAGAATTTGGAGAAGATAGACTAATAAAATTTCTAATCGAAAACAAGGATAATACAATCGAATCTTCAATCGACAATCTACTTCGTGAGTTGACTTCTTTTCTTAAAACTACTACAATGCAAGATGATGTCACAATCCTCGGAATAGGGTATACGGCGAATTAACCGTTATGAAAGAAAAATTCATGCGGGTTTATAGATTCATTTCTGATCTCATATTCCTACTCCCGATTATTCTTTTTTGCTACGGATTTTCTTATTATGTTTATAAAACAAATTCGGATAGGTTTTATAAGGCTATTTACGACAAATTAACTATAGCCGCTCATTCTATTGAATATATTCTACCAACGAATTATCACGACAGGATAAATGGACAAGATTCTATCTCAAAAGAAGAATTCGCAGAGATAAAGGAAACACTGAATAGATTTGCTCATGATGTGCAGGTTGAATATGCGTATACAATGATGAAAGTAGACGGCAAATTTTATTTTACATCTGCAAATAGTAAAACAAAAGACCTCGTTCAAAAAATAGATACTTATTTTTGGGAGGAATATACAGAAGCAAAAAATAGCCAATTGAATGAAGTTGATATGAATGTATCGAAAGCTATTCTCATTCATTCTAGGGACAGATGGGGAGACTTCCAAAGTATTATCATTCCTAAGAAAACAAAGAGCGGAAAAGAATACATCCTTGGAGTAGATATTAATACTCAGGGGATTCAAGCGCCAATTCGTTATTTACTGCTGACTGTTGTTTTGATTGGAATTGGTCTATTCCTACCATTAGCATATATTGCATCAGACTTATTGAATAGAGAGGCAATTTTTCATTCTATCTTTATTGAAAAGAAGAAGAAGAGTTTACTTGTTTCTCTTCTGTTATCGATTAGTCTAAGTATAGTCTTTGGTGTTTTTTACTATAACCGCAAGACAAATCAAATCTATGAGTATACTGACAACGTATTGCTGACAACGGCGCTTTCGGCTAAGAATATTTTACCGCGTGACTATCATGAAAAACTGGATTCTGTAACAACGTCTAGTTACGAAGAAATCAAGAATCGATTCGATCAATTTGCATCGGATATTCAAGTTGCTTACATTTATACAATGATAGAGAAGCAGGGCAAACTTTATTATACCGCTAGTAATGTATTGGAAGGGGATAAAGAAAAAGGACTTGATACAAATTTCATGCAGGAAGTGACAACTTACAAAGAAACCATTCAGCAGTCTATTCATACAAATCAGATTCTTTATTTTAACGAATACGAATCTGCCTGGGGAAGTTTCCGCACGGTTCTCATTCCAATCAGGAGTGTTGTTAAAAAAGACTATGTGATTGCAGTTGATATTCCAATTGATGCAATTGAATTGTCTTTAAAAAAAGTTTTTTATGAATCACTCCTGGGAGATTTTATTTGCTTTCTACTTAGTTTTTGTGCCCTGCTACCCCTCACTACTAAGATACTTTCAAAAAATATTAGTTGGGATTATCGAATTAAATTTATCAGCTTAAAGTTTAAACTCGGTGTTCTTACATCGGGATTAACAATTGTTTGCCTATTCGGTGTCTCTTATATATTCCTATACAATAACAAAATCATTCTTCAAAAAAAGACATTAGAGGTTTGTAGGAATTTTGCAGCTAATATATCCAATATTGCAAGGGAAGATTTATTAGAGGATACTACGTATAATGCGACTAATTCGGCTGTGAGTGAAATTCTAAAATCAGACATTGAAGGTTTGATGGATGTTTATATTATAAATGTCTACGGCAAATACGTAGTAGACTTCAATCGAACAAAAGTGAATGAATATGCACCCGAAACACTGATTTCATATATTCAGTCTGTGAATCAAATTGATTTGATAGAAGAATTCTCTATCCAAACGAATCGAAATATTTTAAAAATCACCTATCCGATATTCATAGAGTATAACGATAAGCCAATTAAGATAGGAGTTGCTATCTTTGAATACGATAGAGATATGATTTACAAACCAATCTATCAAATGCAATCGATTGTAATTGTAGCGGGTATTGTTGCTTTGCTCCTGACAATTCTACTAACGCATTTTCTTGCTTCGTATATCACAAACCCGCTCTTGTCCCTAGCGAAGGGAGCACAGATTATCGCGGCAGGAAATTTAGATCATAAGATTTCGATTAGCTCCAATGATGAAGTAGGAGTATTATCTCAGCGTTTCAATGAAATGAGTCTAAATCTAAAAAAATCTTATGATGAATTGGAAGAGAAAGTTGTTGAGAGAACGGCTGATTTAGTGAAATCACAAGCTACACTTACGACCGTGTTGTCTAACGCACCGCTTATTTTATTTTCAGCCGATGTAAATGGAATCATTACTCTCTCGGAAGGACAAAGTTTAAATCTAATTGGAATAAAAAGTGGACAGGCAGTCGGAGTTTCTATCTACGAAATGTTCGAGGACAACGAAGAAGTATTAACTGCAATTCAGACTGCTTTAAGTGGAGAAATAAAAATCCTCCAAATCAAGTTAGAGCAATTTTCATTTGAAGTCAATTACTCTCCGCTCTATGATGCCAATGGAAAAATCATAGGGCTAATTTCATTATACTTCGATATAACAGAAAGTCTAAAGGCACAAGAAATTATTCGTTCCGAAAAAGAAAAGTCTGACCGGTTACTCTTAAATATCCTCCCTGAGAAGATTGCAAATGAATTAAAAGAAAATGGATTTGTAAAACCAGTTCTCTATGATTCTGTGACTGTCATCTTTACAGACTTTAAGGGCTTTACTAAGATAGCAAGTAATATGCTCCCGGAAGACTTATTAGAAAAGCTAGACATGATATTCTTACAGTTTGACCAAATCTGTGAGCGCAGAAATATAGAGAAGCTAAAGACAATCGGAGATGCCTATATGTGTGCGGGCGGATTACCAGAAGTTAACTCTACTCATCCTATTGATGCCTGTCTTGCTGCCATTGAAATGCAAAACTTCATGAACGAAACAAAATCTATTATAGAGCAAATATCAGGAGAGCAGTTTTGGGATATGCGATTAGGGATTCACACAGGAACGGTTGTCGCAGGTGTTATCGGCAAAACAAAGTTTGCCTACGATGTATGGGGAGATGCAGTCAATACTGCTTCCCGTATGGAGTCTAACGGCTCTATCGGCAAAATCAATATCTCAGACTCCACCTATCACAAAGTAAAAGACTTCTTTGAATGCGAATACAGAGGCAAAATAGAAGCCAAGAACAAAGGAATGATTGATATGTATTTCCTACTACGCATTAAACCGGAACTGTCCCGCGACAAAGAAGGTATTATTCCAAACGAACAATTTGCTGAACTTTACAAAGAGATTATTGGATAGACGGATACTTGTTATTACCCACATCTACAATCATTTTGTAAATTTTCATAGGTAATTTCCCTTTTTATATAAAGAGTAACCCCTATAGCAAATACACCGAATAGGTATAATCCCCAATTAGCCGTTTCACCTATAGACAAACAAAAAAAATAATCTACACTTTCTCCTATTGCTTTAACTGAAAAAAATGAAATTCAGAAAAGCAGAGATGAATCAATTAGGAGTAAAAGATCATGAACTCATTCTATCAAGTAATTATAAAAATATATGAAAGAATAATTCGTAAACTAATCATAGGTCTCTGTATATGTGGAATTTTACAAAACTGTTTAATGATACCAAGAGACTCAATGATTAAAGAAATTTTACAGCAAGATTCCGGGATTAAGGATAAAACAATTTTTTATGTTTCTTTTATTTCTAATCCAGTGTTGGAAGATACAGAATATATAGTGGATTCAATGGAGAAAGCAAAGATCATCGAAGAAGAAATTGAAAATTGTAAGTGCATTAAGAATTATAAAGTGTTGCCATTAACCACTGGAACCGGAAAAGACATTCATACTACTCTTTATACAGAGCAGAAAAGTGATTATAACAACAAAGTATTTTTAGAATTTTACATAAATCAACATAGTTATAGAAGTCTATTCAATCTTTTTTACTTTTTTGATACGGATAAAAAAAATAAACACTCTATTTATAATTTTATAAATAAAGAAAGTAGTCCGCTAGATAATTTCAAAGAAAGAATATCCCATGTTCTTAAAATACAAAAAAATGAAATAGAAGAAAAACAGAAGGAAGCAAAATTAGTAGAGAAAATACTCAAAGAAGCATTTAAAAGTAATAATAATAAATCTTCTAAGAAAGGCGGAGGTGGGGCAGGGTTTGTCATACTTGCACTTGTTACTTTTGTATTTACGGTAACTATTCATTATGCGCAAACAGATGTTCATTTGAATTATTCCCACTTTCAATATGATAAATTAAAAGAAAAGAGACATTTTATATATACTCTTGATACATTTTCTCATTTATTTTTAATGTTTAAAATTCCATGGAAGATGCCACAGACTCATTATAATGAGGCTTATAAAGAATTATCCGCTATTGCTTTGAAAGAGGTAAAAGGAGATAATTTACAAATTAGTAGTAACGCTGATTTAGGCGAGCTGAAAAAGTAAATGGATTACAATCAACTGAAAGCGTTATTAACTCCCCTTAGCGCAAGGTGAGTTAATAATTGTAATTGATTGAGATATTACTTTAGATTCTCCAAAATAAAGTTGTATAATAGCTCTATCATTTGATCGAATTCCTTTTTATCGTTGCGTTTACTCTTTGCAGAAGAACGAATGGAAGGATTAAAACGATGATCTGCATTGGGGATAATGGCCAATTTACAATTTGGAATTAGTTTATACAAAGATTCACTCTGCTTAACAGGGACAATTTCGTCTGCATCTCCATGAACAATCAGTGTAGGAATACGTATCTTATCCGCTACGACAAAACCATTGCTCTTCTTTAAATCCTGAAAGAACTTATAATTGAGACGATAGGTTTCTCCTTCGTCATTTTTATAAAAGGAAAATCCTTCTCGTTTCCATTCCTGTAAACTTTCTTTTGTTCTATGAGTTAATTCAATTTCTAAGAAGTTAGTAGCCGGGCATTTTAATCCCAGAAAGAGTAAGTCTTTTGATTTTGCAGCAGTGAGTAATGATGTTAATCCGCCAAAGCTTGCCCCAATGAGTCCAATCCTTTTATAGCCTTTCTTCTTTAACAATTCAATCGCACAAAGCAAATCTTCTACTGCTTCCGATACCGTTATATCTTCGAACTTTCCCTCACTTTCCCCATGTCCATAAAAATCAAATCGGAACGTCGCAATGCTTTTTTCTTTTAGCATTCCTTGCAGTCTTGTATTTGTATTATTGTCTTTCGTTGAATGAAATCCATGACAAAGTATTACTACCGGATGATTCTTATTAGCTGCTTCTACCAGAACCCCACAGAGTTTATCGCCTTTTTTGTTTTTAAAGTATAGTTTGTTGTTCATTTTTTTGTGTTTGGGGTTTTATCTACTGTCTTTAAAATATCCTGTGGAATCGAAATTGCAATTTTGACTTGTGGCATAATTCTCTCTTACAATTTTACAAAAGCCCGATTTTTTCTTGTGCCCAGCTATATACTGATTCTGCTAAAGCAAGAGCTTCTTTGTAATCATTTTCATCCGGTTGTTCGCCAATTTCAATAGGATAACGGGGCCTACCCCCCATTTTTGAAGGGGTTGTTGGGGGGGATCTTCAATTTTTTTTTTTAATTTTCCCCCAAAAAAAACAAAAATTTTTGAATCAAGTTTTGAAAATTTGGAAATCCAGCGCATAAGGTAGCCAAACTTGATAATTCTCATCCTCTCTCATAAAGAATTACTCCGTTTTGATATATATTTTTATATATTAGATATTTATCTTCTTTCAATGCGTCAAATTTTTCAGGAGTATTTACAACCAAGTCAATTGCTTCTTTTGCTTCGTATAAATCATAATACAATTTATGTTTTACTTTTCGAATATTATCAATTCCAGTTTTCAAAACGCAAATATCATAATCACTGTCTTTATGCATATTACCTTTTGCACGAGATCCAAACAGAATTATTTTTTCAGGACTAATTTCTTTAACAATGATTGAAATAATTTTCTGAATCGTTTCTTGCTCTATTATGTTTTGTTCTGCAACTTTCATTGATTCTCCTGATTGTTATTTGGAATAACTTTCATTAGGTTAAATTAAGTAGCTGTTGTCAAGAAAACAAATGTCTGAACTTTGATTCATTTGATTATTAAATCAAAATTCGAAGATTAATTTTCTTTTAAGAGTTGACATGGACTTACGATGAATACCTCTTTTGCTTATTACAGCCAATAATGAAAGTATTTATCTAGTCAACTTTATGTATAAGAATCTCATTCGATTTTCCATCGTATTATATTTTATTTCATTAGCTTTGCCAATTTTTTTTTGTGGGATACGGAGCACTACGTATGGGTTTGAGATTTTATTATTTGGTTGGATGGGAATATTTACTTTAAACTTCGCATGGTTTGCAAACTTATTTTATGGACTAGCACTTGCTCTTTTTATACTTTCTAAGAAAAGATTAGCATTTATGATTTCAATTCTAGGAGCAATCATTGCTCTAGATGCGTTCCGAATCGAATATTTGTATGGAAGTGATATAAGTGGCACGTCCTTTCCTATAGCAATAGCGATTACTTCTTTTGGGCTAGGGTTTTATTTTTGGCTAACAGCAATTTACATTTTGCCTTTTGCGATTTATTTTTCTCAAGAATCTATTAATCAGAATCATGAAACTATTCAGATACGAGAATCCTTACGTTCTATCCACTGAAGCAAAAATAAAAAATAATCGCTGTTATAACTTATCCAAATATTCTTTTACCAATTGGAAATCTTTTTTTTAATTCCCAATCTTTTTCTTCCCAAACAAGACAGGAAGTAATTCTATCAAATTGATTGAGTGTGTCCACGCTTATATCTAAAATCTTATCTTCTATTTCCTCTGTCTTCTGATCGACGATTGCAAGAAAATCATAATCGGAATAATCTTTTGCATCTCCACGAGCACGAGACCCATAGAGGATAAGACTTGTTAGATGCTTGTCTAAAGATTTATGAATACCATTGCTGAAAAATTCAATCAAAGGATCAGGTGGGCTTAGTTTTTTATTTCCGTTGGATATTTCTATCATAAATTCAAAACCAACTTCAAACCTTCTTTAACGAGGGATAACTTTTGTTTAGATAGGGAACCAATTTTTTCAAAAAGAAAATCTCTGTCAATACTTCTGATTTGAGAAACGTTAATAACACATGCCTTTGGCATTCCGAATTCATTTTTTAAAAGTCGAACATTTCCAGGAAGAAATTCATATTTTAAATTGGAAGTAATTGCAAGCACAATGATTGTATTGATGTTTGATTCGTTGAAAACATTGGATTGAATTACCAATGCAGGTCGTTTGCCTTTAGGCTCAGAACCTTTCGCAGGAGAAAAATCTACCCAGAAAATATCTCCCTCTTTTACTACCATTGTTCCCCATCATTGATTTTCTTGTTTAAAAGTTTAGAGGTTTGCTTTTGTTCTTTTTGTATTTTGGGATCAGAGAAAAGTCGATTGATTCTGTTTATAATTTCAGACTCTTTTGACTTAGTGCCTACTAGTTGTAAAACATTGGAAATGTAGGCACTCCTAGATACATTCCTTTCTTTAGACAGCTTATCTACTGTCTTTAAAATATCCTGTGGAATCGAAATTGCAATTTTGACTTGTGGCATAATTCTCTCCTCGGTATGAATAATTAATCATACTGATGATTCATACTTTTGTCAAGAGAACAAATGTCAATTCATTCTATAATGGAATTCGATATGGTTTGTTATACAATGCCTTACGTCTTGCCTTCTCACAAATAGCTGCTTATTCTCGAAAATTGACTTTTCAGTTTATTCAGAAATTACCTATCGAAAGACAGAAGAGTATGGCTGAAAGATTTCAAGTTCAAGAAATCTCCCCCGTCCCATCTTTTCGAAAGAGGGGTGTTACTTTTTCGAATTTGCGAATGGACTCTGCCGATCCTCCCATTTCCATAAACGATATTTTCCGTAATGGAATTAATGATGACTATATTAATGCAGTCACTCAGACGAATGTTGAATTGATTAATGTAGCGTATAAAGAGCATTATGCGAAGATTCAAGAACTTGTTTTAAAAGGAGCACGAGAAGGGATTTCTTCTAAGCTCATCGGAAAAGAAATTTCTAATTTAACTGGTGTATCAAAATCCAAAGCGGAATTTTGGGCTCAAGATCAATCTTCTAAATTCTTTGGTGAGGTAACACGCTTTAACCAGACAAGCGCGGGTTATGATGGTTTTATTTGGCGGTCTGTTCGTGACTCCCGTGTTCGTTTGACTCATCGGGAATTAGAGGGAAAATTCTTTACTTGGAAAGACGGGTCTAATGTTGCTCATGCTCAGTATCCAGGGCGTGATTATCGTTGTCGTTGTTTTGCGGAGCCTGCGTTTAAGGATGAGTATAGGCCAGCTATTGAAGCGCAATACAAAGCACAGGCGGAAGCTCAACGGGCACAGATTGCAATTCAGCAAGCAGAAGTATTAGGAACTAAATCCAGTAAAGAACCAATTTCAAATAATCAGATTAAAACGACTCAAGTGGTTTTACAAAATAATATACAAAAGGTTGCAGCTACATTTATAGAATTATTTAATTTAAATCAAAATGATTTGAGCCAAATTACTTTTAGAAGTATGACTGCAAGTGAAATAGGATTATCTGCATCAGGTTTATATTATTCAGCAAATCAGGAAATTGCAATTTCATTAAATGAACCAAATCAGAAACTTACTTTAGTTCACGAATTGAGTCATTGGCTCATGGATTCAATTGGTATTTCCAAAATAAGAAATAATCCTATCTTTTCGGAAATGATACAAATATATAAAAGTGGATTACCTTCTAATATTTCTGTTTATTATCTAGAAGATGAAGAGATTTTTTCGCGTATCATGGAAATGTATGTAGCTAATACTAAGAGGGGAGAATTTTTGAATGAACTTAATAGAAAGAAAAAGCTTTACAAAATCAGGGGAATGGGTAGTCTATTAGATGATTCAAAATTTTTAAAGATAAAACCAATGTTAGAAAATCTTTTAAGACAAATGGGTAAACTGAAATGAACGATTGGAAACAGAAGGCTGACAAATTATCTGAGAATGATATAAAAGAAATACAAAGTCGCATGTTTGATTTAAGTAATGGTATTTCAGAAGAGGAGTTTTGCATTTGTGCAATGGCTATAGAAAAAGATTTAACAGTAGATGAAGCTAAAGAATTTTATATAATGCACTTAGGCGAATATGGTAAAGTTAAACATAATTTAAAATGAACCTCTACATGGAAACGCAAAATGGGATTATGCAAATAGATGATAATACCCGAAAAAAAGTAATCTCAAAATATCGAAGTCCACAAACAAAGAATTGGATTTATTATATCCCTGCCAAATCATTTAGTGACGCAGAAAAATCTCTAAAGAAATACAAAAAGAAAAATTCCTTGACTTAACATAAGTATCCTATTTATTTTTACTCGTGCGAGATAGAAAGAAAATACGACTTATCCGCGAGACAAATTCAAAGACAGTGTAGAAGAATCATTATCCGTTACATCAAGGAAGGCGGACGTTTTTCTTTCTAGAAATTTCCATAGGCGGCAAAGTTCTATTTACCTCAAAGCTTTTATATTGTGAAAATTTCTTGAGCATTAACAAAGCAGAAATTCCTTTTGCCTCAGTGCCACTGGATGAAGTCGATTTCAAGAATACAATTGTATCTGATTTAAAAGTAAACTCAGAAACATTTGCTGAAAATGTCTTTCTTTATTTTGATGATGGAGTATAATTGAAGTATGAAAAAGATAATCTTGTTTTTAATTTTAATTCCATACCTGCTTTTTGCAGGTGATAAAATCGGGAGTGATTGCACTCTTAAAGGTAAAAAGCTTTCTGGAAAAATAAGGTTTGTAGAAAACTTCGAAGATTTTAAAATTAGAGTAGTCTCTGCAAATGAAGATTTGCGAGTCGAAGTTGTCACCTATCCAACGAAGGATTGTGGCAAATGGGAATATGTCCAATTCTTTGAAAACTTCAAAGTTAAAATTGTAAATGCAAATGAGGATTTTACAATACGGTATGTTATTGTAAGCCCAGGTGTAAGATAGATCATGATTCTATTTGGAAGAAAAATTGAGCTTACTATTGTTTCTGCTAAGAATGATACGAAGCTATTTTCTTTCAAAGATGGATTCTCTTTCTTTCTAGTAAATTGCAATCAACTTCTCCCATAATTCTATTCCATTCAATCCCACAAATTAAAAGCTTAAAACAAAAACGGATTGCGTCTCTTTCATAAAGAGGTGTTTTCATGCAATTATAATTTCCAAAAGAATTTCCGAAGAACTTACCCTTCTTCAAAAAACCAATAACTAGAAGTATGACTTCCAATAAGATTCCTTTTGCTCATCTCCGGTCTAGCTACGGTTATAGCTTCGGTCTAACAGCGGATAGCCACCCCAATTGGAAGCGGTGCTACACCGGCTCTATAAGCGGAGCTAGACCGAAGGAGAGTAAACGTTAACATATAGACAATAGATAGTTCGATACTGGAAAAATATATTTTGAGATAATCCTTATTGTTCTAACAGTGATAGACCCCCGATAAAAGATCTCGGGGGTGACAGGGGTAATCGTTTTTAGTAAAAGGTCACATTCGATACACGGCTCTATTCTTGAGTCAACCTTCTTTGTTGACGCACTCAGTGACCGAACTTTTTTCTCTGATCCGTATTCATCAGTGTCCAAACTCAATGTTGCTTAGATCGCAACATAATGGAGTGAGAGAATAAACTCCTTCCTCTCTGTGTCTCAGTGCCTCTGTGGCAAAAAAGGGGTTGAATGTATTCAACCCCTACAATGTTGAAATTACTTAATTCTATCGAGCAGATACTTCGGAATATCCGCTATTGCGATGCGTTCTTGTTTCATGGAATCACGCTCGCGCAGAGTAACGGTGTTATCCTTTAGGGTATCGTAGTCAATGGTAATGCAGAATGGAGTTCCGATTTCGTCGTGGCGGCGGTAGCGTTTGCCGATAGCTGCTGAGTCGTCGTAGTCTACATACCAATTGCTCATGAGTGAGTGGTAGATTTCTTTTGCTTTTACATCTAGACCGTCTTTTTTCATGAGAGGGAAGATGGCTACTTTTACAGGAGCTACTTTAGATTGGAAGCGAAGGACTGTTCTCATCTCATCGCCTTCTAGTTTTTCTTCTGCGTATGCGTCACTCATTACAGCTAGAAAGAGACGGTTGAGTCCGAGTGCGGGCTCTACTACGTATGGGAGGTATTTTTTATTAGCCACTTGGTCATGGTATTTTAAATCTACACCGGAAAATTTTTCGTGTTGGGTTAAGTCATAGTCTGTGCGTGAGGCTATTCCCCATAATTCTCCCCAACCAAATGGGAATTTGTATTCAATATCCGCAGTTCTATCGCTATAGAAAGAAAGCTCTTCTTTTGCGTGTTCTCTGATTCGAAGATTTTCTTTTTTTAAACCTATAGTCTCTGTTAGCCACTTCATGCAGTAGTCTACCCAAAAAGTAAACCAATCACTTTGAGTTCCAGGCTCACAGAAATATTCCATTTCCATTTGCTCAAATTCTCTTGTTCTAAAGATGAATTGTCTTGCCATGATTTCGTTACGAAATGATTTTCCGATTTGTGCAATTCCGAATGGGACTTTTTTTCGAGTTGCTGTATAGATATTTTTAAAATTAATAAAAATTCCCTGCGCTGTTTCAGGACGAAGGTAGATGTCCATGGAATTATCTTCCGAAGCTCCGTGCGAAGTTTTAAACATCAAGTTAAAACTTCTAGGCTCTGTAAATGTTCCGACAGATCCACAAGACGGACAGGGATATTTTTCGTCGAGGATAACTTGTGTTAAATCCTTCAAGGTTTTTCCACTCGCAAACCCGTCGCCTTTTCTTTCTTCTAAGAAATGATCTACACGAATACGAGTCTTGCATTGTTTGCAATCCATAAGCGGATCAGAAAAATTACCTACGTGCCCGGATGCTTCCCATACTGTCGGGTTTAATAGAATCGAGGAGTCGAGTCCGACCACATCTTCTCTTCTATGCACAAAGTATTCCCACCATAATCGCTTTAAATTCTGTAATACTTCAATTCCATATGGTCCATAATCGAATGTGTTAGATAACCCACCATAAATATCTGAACCTGGAAACACAAAGCCTCTTCTTTTGGAGACCGCCACAATTTGTTTTAATGAATCTTCTCTATCTTTTGCCATTCTGTTTACATACTTTTTTATCTCCATTCTAGTATAAAGTTTTTTCTTTTTCGCTTGAAGTGGAAAGGCATACGTCAAACTAATTAATTATGCAAGATGTTCTACCTCTGGAAGTCAGTCCCGGAGAAAATAAAAAAAATTCGATTCAAAAGCTTGTGATTGCAGGACTTTCCTTTCTATGCTGGGTAAGTCCAATGCTTGGTCTTGGTGTTTTCTTTCCACTAGGCGTTCTCGTATTATACCAGCAGAATCAAAAGCTCAGAATTGCCGCGTTTCAATCTTTAATTCTTCAGATTTTTATCAACCTTGTTTTTTATCCCATGGATTTGTATTCTCTTTATAGCTTTGAAACAGAAGCTTTCTTGATGGCGCTAAAGCAAGAATACGCAGGAGTATTTTTTTTATTCTGGGGGTTTGTCGGATTAATCCTTCTTTTTTTAGAAGCTAGATTTTTGATTCGTAAATATGGCGCTTTGCATCTCTTTCAAACAAAGAGTAATTCGTTATCTGCCAATCCCGAATACAGGCAAGTTATGAGTGAAACAGATACTTGGTCTAGTTTTAATGACAAGCTAGAAAGAGAGCCAATTAAGAAAGCACTTGTAAAAAAAGAAAATTCTTTTTTTAGAACTTTTGTTTCTGTAATCATTGTGTGGATAATCGCAATAGTCTGGTTCTTTTGTCTATGCTATTTATTCGCGATGTTGAATACGGAAAATTATGCTTACGAAGAAACCTTAAAGCTGCTAGATCAAATGTTCAAAGGAGACTCTGCTTTATATCTCTGGTTTATGACTTTGCTTTCAGCGAGTTCTTTTTTAGGAAGAAAGGGGCTAATCTCTATTTTACGCAGACCTTATTTAAGTCTCTATCTACATAGTAAATTAGCAAAGTCTCCTACCTCAGATTTCTTTGGAGATTCTTATACCAAGAAAAGAAGGTATGCACGCATTCGAGAAAGAATTCTTCCCGGTTGGGGGCATATTTATTTGCAGAGATATTGGAAAGGTTTTCCAATTCTATTTTCTTTTCTATTGATTTTCTTTTTTCTAGTTACCGCTATTGTTTTTTATACAGATGCTACTTTTGGTTTAAATTTCTTACGCTCTCTTGGTTTAAAGCCCGGAGTGCATGATAAAGAATTTATTCCCGCGTCGCAAAATATCGTTTATCCGGTAAGTCTTGCACTCATGCTTAGTGTAATTTATATCTTTGCAAATTCTTTACTCGGTCGTTCTCTTCATAAAGATGGAGAGCCAATCGAAGAGCGTGGATTGGAAAGTGGATTTACGAACAATGTGTATTTGAGTCTACTCGCTCACTTGATTATCATTGCTGTTCTATTTATCGTTCCAGAAAGACTCCAAAGAAATAGTAACTCTAAGAAAAAACAAGACCTATCAAAGCAGCACTATCAACCAGAAAAAATGGAATATTATTTTATTGATCCAGATATTCCTGATGAGGTAAAAGATTTAAACGGAGGAGTGATTGCAGGCACCGAAACTCCAAGTCAAAAAGATGGAATTAAAATTCCAGACAATGATCCTGCCGATCAAGGAAAGGTAAAAGGATATGTCAAACGAATCAAAGGAAAAAAACTTCCTAAAACCTATTCCAATTATATTTCCGCCCGTATGCGTGGACCTGAAAATTTTATGGAGTATTGGAAACGTGCTCCTCATCCCTATTCCTGTGTGGTCGCCTATACCATTACAACAGACGGAGAGATAGTTGATGTTATCCTCGTGGAAGGTTCCTCTTATCCCGATCAGGATAATCTTACTCTGGAGCTAATTAGGAGTATGTCCCCTGTCATGCCTCCACCGAATGTAAAAGGAGACGTGCGGGTAACAGAGCTTTTCTGGAATGGCTCTATTGACCCAGATGCAATGCCTACTCCTCTTCAAAAAGACATGGTCTTACACTTTGATGGAAGATTCATGGAAGAGGAATTTTAATATGCTACATTTTTTTTCTGATTTAAACACAATGAGCCTCTTATTGGCATTTGGCTCTATATTGCCATGGGCTTTCTTTCTTTATATATTGCATCCAGGCGAGAGTAGCAGAAAATTGCTATTAGCCTTTCTCGCTATTTGCATGGGAATTCTTTCTACTGCTGTCATTCTTTATCTTCACCCAATTATTTGGCCTGAAGTAGATTTTAAACCTAAAAAGGTCGCAACGATTTTAAGTCAGACAGTGTATATCGCGTTCATCCAAGCGGGTATGATGGAAGAGACCTTCAAAGAATTATTTATTTTATTTCTTGGGCTTGTGTTTGCCTTTAACCGCTCGGCTAGAGCATGGACGAAAGATATTGTTTTGATTGGTGGATTTGTAGCTTTTGGATTTGCCTTGATTGAGAATTATACTTATATTAGTAAAGACAATACGAAAGTATTTGATATGTTTTTGGGACGAACTATTTATTCTTCTAACATTCATCTTCTCATCAATATTTGCTTTTCCCTCTTTCTTTTAAAAAGCAATCGTCAAGAGAAACTTAGCGACAAATTAATCTTAATCGCTTATGCCTATTTTCTTGCTATCATGCAACATGGTGTTGTAGACTTCTTCTTATTACCCGGATCTCGCTTCGGTGGTTGGCTTTCTACTGCTATGTTCGTTGGAATCTGGGTCTGGGTAGTTCGCGATATGCGAAAGTATGTTTACCAAGAGACATGAAGACTGAACTTGAAATCGTCCAAGATGTTTCCCGTAAATTGCAATCGGCAAATATTTTGTATATGCTTACTGGTTCTATGGCTATGAACTATTATGCGGTTCCTCGTATGACTAGAGACATTGACTTGGTTGTTGAAGTTCTCGAAAGAAATATTCCTGTGATTGTAAATTTATTTGAGAAAGAATATTACATTGAATCTGAGGCTATTCGATTAGCCATTCAATCAGAAAAATTATTCAATGCAATACACGAAGAATCGTTTATCAAAGTGGATTTTATTATTAGAAAAAGTAATTCCTATCGCAAAGAAGAATTTTCCAGAAGACAAAAAGTTCTTTTCGGAAATTTTGAAACTTATATTGTTAGTAAAGAAGATTTGATACTATCAAAATTACTTTGGTCTAAGTCTTCTAAATCAGATATGCAAAAACGGGATATAAAAAATCTTATCAATTCAGGTTACGATAGATTATACTTAGACGAAAAGGCTGATAGTCTACTGGTGAAGGATTGGTTAGAGGAAATTAAAAATGAATGATACTTCACCAGAAATTGAGAAGATGCTAAGAGAAAAATATATGAGTCTTTCTGGATTTGAAAGAGTTCAAATAGGAAGTTCTATGTTTGAATCAGCAAAGAAAATTGTAGAATACTCTTTACCAAAGGACTTATCTGAGTTAGAAAAAAAGATTCAAATGTTTCTTAGATTTTATGGGCATGAATTTTCAGAGACAGAAAAAATAAAATCATTACTAGATTGAGTAATAAACATATCGGATAATATCTGTTTGGTGGTATACAATGACAGCAGGAGTTATGAAAAAATATTTAGGAATTGATGTAGGTGGTGGGAGTATTCGCGGAACGGTAGTTGATAAGGAAGGAAAGTCTTATTTTGATTTTAGTATTCCAACTGATGCAAATGCTACCAATAAAGATTTTTTAGAAGCAATCAATACTGTGGTCAAACACTGTTTAGCCGCAGTTCCCGTGGATGCAATTGGAATTGGAACACCGGGTCCGATAGATATTGATACCGGAGTTTTAATTTCTTCCGCGAATCTGAAAAATCTTTCTAATTTGGAATTAGTTTCTTTTGTTCGAGAAAGATTTCATTTGCCTGTATACTTTAATAATGATGCAAATTGTGCAAGTCTCGGCGAATACTACTTTGGTGCAGGAAAAGATGCGAAGAGCCTGGTAGTATTTACACTTGGAACGGGTCTGGGTTGTGGCTTAGTTGTAAATGGAAAAGTATTCAACGGTTATAAAGGCAATGGTATGGAAGCAGGACATGTTACTGTTATCAAAGATGGTGCGTTATGTGGTTGCGGACAACGTGGTTGTGTAGAAGCCTATTTTAGCACGAAGGGGTTACTCGCTCGTTACCGCGACTTAACTTCTATTGAGCTTACGAATGCAAAGGAATTCTTTGCGAAAGTAGAAGAAGGCGAAAGGGTAGCAAAAGAAGTTTTAGAATTAGGTGTATCCGTATTTGCAGAAGGAATTCGAAACGTTGTTCACTTAGTCAATCCAGATAGAATTGTTTTTGTTGGTGGAATTACTGCCTCTTATGATTTGTTTGGAAAAAGCTTGGAAGAAAAAGCGAAGAAGATTATTTTTCCTGTATTAGCAGATCATGTAGAATTTAAAGTGGGAAGCAGTGTAGCCGGAAGTTTTGGCGCTGCCGCTTTAACCTTTCAGCATTTTGATTCATAAAAGGAGATACTATGAGTGTTTGTATTTTTTGTAAAATTGTAGAAAAGATAATTCCAGCAGGTATTGTGCATGAGAGTGATAATTGCATTGGCTTCAAAGATTTGAATCCTGTGGCGCCAAATCATCTTTTGTTTATTCCTAAAAAGCATATTGAATCTGTAGATAAGATGACCGAAGAAGATTCTCATTTAATCGGAAAAATTATTTTTGAAATGACGGAATATGCAAAGGCGAATCATTTTTCGAACGGAGGTTATCGCATTGTGAATAATACGGGTGCGGATGCCGGACAAACGGTATTTCATATTCACTTTCACTTATTAGCAGGAAGAAAAATGGAATGGCCTCCGGGTTAAATAATTCTTGCTTGCCTGAATATACAGATTTGAAAACTTATCAAACATGAAGAAATTATTCATAGGAATATTGGTCAGCGTTTTATTTGTCGGAATCATAGCATTCAAATTTGATTTTAGAACTGAATTCTCAAAAATAGGAGACAAGATTTCCTATATCTATCTGATTCCAATTACCCTGACTCAATTGATAGGACTCGTGATTTTTTCTTTTAGATGGAGATTGTTATTAGAAAAAAAAATCAATGCCAAACATGCTATTTCTTCTTCTTTTATCGGATATGCGGCTAATATGGTTTTGCCTGCACGTGGCGGGGATTTATTTAGAGTGTTTTATTGTCGTTCGGAGACCGATGTTCAATACTTTCATTTGCTATCAAAGCTTTTCATAGAGAAGGTAATTGATTTTATTTTTGTAATTATGACAGGAGTCATTTCGTTTTTCATTATTGGTTTAAATAATCCAAACCAAAAAAACTACACGGTCTTTACCGTTTCCGGATTAATTATTTTGGGAATAGTATTTTCCTTATACTTGATTCGTTTTCAAAACGAATTCATTCAGATGATTTCCAAGAAGATATTTACCACGGTTAATAAAGAAAAATTTTACAAAGATCATATAGAAGAGCATTTAATTGACTTAAAAGACTTTTTACAGATACAAAAATTTATTTATCCTGTCATATTGACGATAGTTTCTTGGTTTTTCTATTTCTCTAATTATTATTTTGTCAACGTAATGTTAGGTGGAAATGTAACAGAAGTAGAAATAGTATTTTTACTTTTTTGTGGTGCCATGAGTTTAGCACTACCCTCTGCTCCTTCTGGTATCGGAGTTTTTCATGCTTCGATTATTTCTGGATTTCTATTGATTGGCAAAGATACAAGTTACGGCTTATTATACGCAACTGCAGTTCATTTGATCTCTTTTGTTAATGTTACCTTTGTAGGACTTATTTTTTACGTTTACTGGACATATCGTCGTCGTCATGGCAAGCCAGTGAAGCCAACGCAAACAGTTTAAGCGAAATAATTTCCCTTTCCTTGACGTGTCTTCTTAGTAATGCAAATGAACCGGTGAATTTCAATTAGCCTTTCATCATAATAAAAATTTGATATACATCAATCCCTAATCCTTAAACCTTCCCTAAGGAATCAGTCAAATAATAAAAACACCTTCCAGAATAAAGGAGCTCTATGAAAACAATTATATCTTACTTCGTATACAGACCACTTATATCGAATCTGCTCATCGTGTTTTTATTGCTGGCAGGCTCACTCAGTTTACTGTTCATTAAGCGCGAATCCTTTCCGAATGTAAATCTGTATCAGGTAAAGATATCAACAATCTTTCCGGGAGCCTCCCCCGGTGATGTGGAACAAAAAATAACAATTCCAATCGAAGAAAGATTAAGAGAAGTCGCAGGATTTGACTCTATCCGCTCAATATCTCGAAATTCAGAATCAGATATTAATATCAAAATTGATATAGACAATAAAAATCCTGACAAAGTAGTCGATGATATTCGAAGAGCAGTGGATAAAGTCAACGATCTCCCTCCTCAAGTCAGAGACAAACCACTCGTAATCGAACAAAAGAGCAGTGACTTTCCTGTATTAGAAATTTCCGTATACGGGGGAGCAAATGAAACCGAATTACAGACAAATGCAAAGTATATACAAGATGAATTAAGAAAAGTAGAAGGTGTGGGAAGAGTAGAAGCATTTGCCAAAAGAAAAAAAGAGTGGCAAGTCCTTGTTAACCCTTCGCTTAAGCAAAAATACTCGCTTGGATTCTCTGATATTATTTCTGCCATTGCAGATAAGAATGTAAGTATCCCTGGTGGATCAATCAATGCCGAGTATACAAAAGATATTCGTGTCACAGGAGAGTTTCAAGAAATAGAAGAGCTAGGCAAACTTCCTATTCGAGCCAATGAATCCGGGAACCAGATATTTATTTCGCAAATTGCTAGATTAAAAGATACATACGAAAAAGAAAGGACAATCGCCCGCACAAATGGTTATGATGCAGTTAATCTGCTAATTATAAAAAAGGAGCAATCTGATATTATCCGCACAGTTGCAAAGTTAAAAACAAAAATGGAAAGTTTGCAGAAGCAGGTTCCGGAGTCCATTCATATTCTAGAATTAAACAATGAAGGAAATAAGACGACTAATCGGCTAAACGTTGTTATCTCTAATTCTATTCAAGGCTTGGCTCTTATCTTTATCGTATTATTTATTTTTTTTAGTTTACGGGATTCTATTTTAACCAGTCTTTCCTTGCCTCTTTCCCTTCTTGGCTCTCTTCTATTTATGCCAATTCTTGACATATCCTTCAATCTTATTTCTATGCTTGGGATTATCATTGCACTTGGGATGCTTGTGGATAACAGCATAGTAATCTCTGAAAATATTTATAGCTATCGAATGAAAGGCATGGATCCTGAGGAAGCAGCAATCCAAGGAACTTCAGAATTAGTAGTTCCAATTGTAGGCTCTTATCTAACAACAGTTGCCGCGTTTATTCCGATGCTTTCCATGAGTGGCATCATGGGAAAATTTGTAGTTCAAATTCCGCTTATGGTAATTATTACTCTCACGATGAGTCTGTTTGAGTCTTTCTTTCTTTTACCTGTGCGAATAGCTCGGTTCGGGGATATAAAATCAGAGACTACAGGCACATTCTTTTCTAAACTGAGAGGAAAATTAGATTCATTCTTCGAATCTGTCATTTTGAAATTTGAATCTCTTACTAGAATCTTAGTTAGAAGGAAATACTTATCATTAGCCGTAATTGCGATTGTATTTAACAGTTCCCTCGTCACGTTGACTTTGATGAAATTTAATTTATTTCCTAAAGAAGGTATAGAGCAAGTAATGATTAAAGCGGAGTTTCCTCCTCATTTTACTGCGCGGGAAACATTGACTAGACTTCAATACTTGGAACCAATTCTAGATAGAATTCCAAAAAAAGAAATCATTGGATATACAATTAAAGTCGGGATTCAACAGACAGATAGTAGTGATCCGCTGACTAGAGTAGGGGAGCATTTGGGAATGGTTCATCTCTATTTTATTCCGGAGAATGAGAGAAAGCGCACAACGTTCCAAATCATGGGTGAATTAGAAGCGGAGATTAAAAAAATTCCGAATGCAGAAAATGTATTCATTGAAGAGTTGATTAACGGTCCACCTATTGGAGCCGCCGTCACACTCGCAGTCGAAGGAAAAGACTATAAGAAATTAAAAGAAATTGCGGCAGAGATAGAAGCACATCTTTCCTCTATTCAAGGAGTCAAGAATATTGCAGACGACTACAAAAAAGGAAGAGAGGAAATAATTCTTAGCCTCGACTCGACTAAGTCTGCTACAACAGGAATCAGTGTTGCGACTACTGCTAATTTTGTGCGAAGTGCCTTCGAAGGAAACGAGGCATCTAGATTTAGAATTGGAAAAGACGAAGTCAGAATCAAAGTGCAAAACGATGCACAATATAGAACTTCTCAAGATGATATTAAGAAGGTAAATATCATTAACCGTAACGGACTGCTCACTCCTATTTCTAGCTTTGTAAATATTCGCTCAGAGCAGGGCATTGAGGCACTGCTTCATTTTGATTATGAGAAAGCAATTACGATTACAGCCGACGTAGATGAAAAAGTGGTTACGTCGGGAATGGTAAATGGCAGTTTGATGAAACAATTTGCTGATATTGAAAAAAAATATCCCGGTTACAGTATGAAGTTCAGAGGAGAGCAAGAAAGCACAAATAAATCTATGGCTTCTCTTGCGAGTGCAGGCATCATTGCTTTCTTTGGAATCTTTGCTATCCTTGCTTTGATATTTAATAATACAATCAAGCCAGTAGTTATCTTATTCTCTATTCCATTGGGGTTAATTGGTGTTATCTTTGGATTTTTGATTTCCAATAAATCGCTTAGTTTCCTTGCTATGATTGGTATCATTGGTCTTGCGGGGGTAATCGTGAATACCTCCATTGTGCTCGTTGATTGTATTGATGAACTACAAAAGAAAGGAATGGATAAATACGAGTCTCTGGCAAAAGCGGCGTCGAGTCGGTTTAGACCGATTATCCTCACAACCATTACTACAATGGCAGGACTAATACCAACTGCTTACGGAATTGGTGGAACAGATGCCATGCTTGTTCCCATGACCCTTGCTTTAGCCTGGGGACTAGGATTTGGAACGATAGGCGCATTATTCTTCATTCCAACTGTGTTTTCTATTGGCTATGATTTACAGGATTTTATGAAAAGAAAGTTTAACTAGGAAATTGTCATGCTTCGATCAATGTTGTCAACTTAAGAACTAAATGTAGTGCAATCAATGGTAGAATAGGCATCCCTGCCTGTTCACTGGACAGGCAGGGACTTGTAGTGAGCAAAGTCGAATCTATACTAAGATTGTGAAACAATAGAAAAAGATTGCAAAAAGATATACGTATCTTTTCTATGGAAAGTGAAAGTAATTGTTTTCTGTTGTAAGTAATTCGGTTTTATATAGAAAGCAATTACAGTAGATTTTATAAAAATGCAATCGAGGCACCATGAAGCGACAAATCAATGTTATTTCCTATTTCCTATTTCCTATTTCCTATTTTGATCTTTTTATTTAGTCATTGTAGTGAGATTAAGGGTTGCAAGGAGCAATGCAAAAATAAAACAAGAGACTGCACTTTAAAATACCAATTGCTATCTAGAACGATTAGTGGATCGTCTGTTTCTACAGGACGAACTACCACTGGAAGTGAGGTCGAACCAAATGATACATTTATATCTGCTCTTTCCTCCTCTTCTGGTTTTAACTACAATGGATTAGGAGCTTCAATGGGTAATAGTTTTATTCTAAATGCAACTATTTCATCTAATACGGACATTGATATATTTGATACTGATAGTGGTGATGGAAGTTCCAATAGAATCACTCAACTTAATAACTTAGATAAAGTAACATGCAATGTGTATCAAAAAAATAACTCACTTGAAAGAGTATCCGTACCCAAATTACAGACCCCCACCAGTACGCCGGATAATAGTTTTATACTTCAGGGAAAATTAAACCCATCGTTTACTTTTTCTTATGTTCGTGGTGGTACCATAGTTTATATCATTTGCAGCGGAACGGCAAATACATCTTATTCGCTACAATCGGATTCAATCCCAATCACTTACAGTCCTTCTGGCACTATTTCTATACTTTCTTTATATACCGATTACTCATACGTAAATATCTGTAAAGGTGCTACGAAAACCTGTGAAAC
The DNA here is from genome assembly GCA_016708435.1 of Leptospiraceae bacterium. Lineage (NCBI taxonomy): Bacteria > Pseudomonadati > Spirochaetota > Leptospiria > Leptospirales > Leptospiraceae > Leptospiraceae bacterium. Next base: position 68,347 of record JADJFV010000008.1, read on the forward strand.
AAAATGCAGTAGAGGATTTTAGAATTAATTGTAATAACGGCATGAAGGTATTTTTTAAAAACCATCCTCTTCGTTTTCTGTTTGCCGCGTTCTTTGTTACATAGGGCGTGTTAGAAAAAAAGCTGAGAGATTAGGAGAAGCGAATCAAATATTACAATGGTATTAGTCAAGTTTATGGAATAAGTTAAAAGAGTTGACTTTTATTTTAAAAACATATTATAGATAAGGTATATTCAGAGGAGTTGAAAATGAGTTTTACATTTGTTATTTGGGTTTTAATTACTTTTATTGGCTGTGGAATTCTTTTATTTTTTGCATTATCTGACAAGTTGAAAGAAAAAAACAAAAATGTGCATAGAATATGAGCAATCCAGATATTTTGATTTTTTATATATGCTGTGTTCTTGCTGGCACGGTAACAATAATTTGGACATACAATGATTTAAAAATCTATGCAGATGCAATCCAGATTTTTCTTGGAACTCTCACTGGGCTACTTGCTATTATTCAAATCTTTTTAAGAAGATTCGGTAAATAGTTGTGTCAGCAATTTTTAAGTTGATTCAATGGAATAAAAATAGCATATTCCCATAAAATCCTCTGTGTCTCAGTGCCTCGGTGGCAAAGAATTAAAACCGCGCCGCGTATTCTTCGATGGTTACTATTGGTTTGCCCAACTCTTTCCATGTAAGCTCAGCTTGAAATTTCTCCTGATAATTATTGATTGCTTCACTGAGTTTAGAAATGTAAAGAAACTTATGACTTATTTTTCCGAGAAAGCGAAGAATAAAGAAAGGAATTTTTTGAACTTTAAGTTTTTCTTTTTTATAGAAGCGGACAAATAGATTAGCCGCTTCCTCTGCGGTATATGGCATTAAGCCCTGAACCGCATAATCTCGAGTTTCCGTTGTGAGGATTTTATAGGAATTGGCAACTTGCCTTCCATAATCTTCACCGGAGATATAGAACATTTTAAAGCGAGACTTACCGGCTAAGGAAATTTTACTCCCATGCTTTTGGTTGTTTAGAAAATTTTCCATAAAGCTAGAAGCGTAAAAGATTGCATAGGGAATGCCGGAAGTTTTAATTTGTTTCATTGCACTGAGTTTAACGTTGAATACCCACCAGTCGAATCCATTTGAGCCCTGATAGTTCATCAAAAGAGACGATAAATAAGATATCCGCTTAATGTTCTTTCTCTTTGCGATTTCTAGGAACAGTTTTAAGCCTTGCTCTTCTGTATGAAATTCACCTTGCCATTCGCCGGGTTCGATGGATAGATTGAGATGAACAGCCTCTACATTATTCAGAAAATTTTCAATGTCTAGAGGATTTCCCATATCACCCACTATTAGATTGACTCCGATCGGCAACTCGATCTTTGCCTGAATAATATCACGCACCATTGCATATACTTCAAAGCCAGTGGTTAATAAGGCGTTTACCACTGGTTTGCCAAGCATTCCAGTGGCACCGATGATACCGATTTTTTTTATTCTATCTGCCAACGTTTTTACTTCCTATTCTTAGCGTATCGGCCAGGGATTCAATACTTCCCAAACATTGTTATCGCTTCTATCTTGCCATAGATTTCTAGCTCTTGTGAGCCATTTAACTACTTCCGTTGTATTGATCTTTGGATCCGCTTTTGCTTTTTGTAGAATTTCGCCTTTGGTTTGATCGAATACTTTTAGATAACTAGTTGCCTTTGTTTCATCGCCTAATCGCATGTATATCGCTGCTATCAAATAAAGCAATTCATATTCATAAGAAATATCTGGAAAATCTGATTCTTTGAATACATACTCAAAGTCTTCTAATGCTAGTTTTAGAATATCCTCGTTGTCTTTTTTATAAAGCTTACGCGAAGTATAAAAAAGTTTCAGGTAGATTTTTCCTCTTCGTAAATAGGAATAAGGAATTTTATATTTTATTTCAAGTCCAGTTTTGTAAATGGCAAGTTTGATACTAGAAATAATTCCTTCATCTGTTCTAGGCTCTTTATATGCATTTGCATCAACAAAGTTATCGATGAGAACATCTTCGACTTCTTTTGGATTTTCTTTCCAATGTTGTAATACTTTTGGTAGTAATACAGTTTTATTTTTAATTCCTGTAATGGAATCTATGAATATAAATTCTTTCTTGTTTACACTTGTGAAAAAACAATCAGGACATACGCTGAACGTATAATCGTTGTAATCCACATACATATACTTTGGTGTATCTAAGTAAATGGGAATGCTAAAAACATTTTGTTTACTTGCAAGTGATTTAGCTTTTAAAGAATAAAATATAACATTGTCTCTGTCACAAACGGGACAGGTAACCATTGCTGTCATGATAGGATTAATCAATCCCTTCGATGCATCTGCCATGCGGACCCTCGGTTAATTAAAAATTATACGAAAGTAAATTCATATAATGTCAATTTTAGTTTTAGACGTCCTAATGCAAAATAAATTTTAGTATTATTTATTAATCGGATTGGTTCGTGAATATAAGGAGAACAAATGAATTTCATTGCTTCCATTTTAATTGGAGTTAGTTTGTCGTTGGATTGTTTTGCAATTTCGATTACGCAGGGACTCCGGAAAAATATAAATCCGAGAAGAGCGATTCTCATTTTGTCTTTTCTGTTTGCGCTCTTTCAATCAGGCATGTTAGTCATTGGATATTTTGCAGGCTCATTCTCTTCTGGATTCCTTGGTAGCCTAGCAAGATGGATTTCTGCGCTACTACTTTTTTTTATCGGAGCCAAGATGTTGAAAGAAGGATTTGAAGAAGAATATGAGGAGACAACAGTTCAGAACTTTCAAGAATACATTATTCTTTCCATCTCTACAAGCATAGATGCATTAGCCGCTGGTTTTACTTTGCCAACCTTGCAAGTAGATTGGATACTTACTACGATTTGTGTTGGAATCGTATGCTTCTTACTCAGTATGGTAGGCGGCTTATTTGGTAAACTGCTGGGTGAAAAATTTGGAAAACGCTCTGAACTATTCGGAGGATTAATCCTAATTATCCTCGGAATTAAAGTTTTAATGTAGCTAGTTCAAAGCATCGGATTCCAAACTCGAAAGTTTGCTTTGCGGCGGAGAGAGTAATAGCGGCTTTGCTCTCCGTGTCAACTTGAGTTGAAAGTAACTGCATAAAATTTTTCCAGTGTGCAGTATTGTCTTCTCCGTAACAACCATAGTAATGCATTTGAATGGGCAATGTCTCTAGTTGTCTTTTGATTACTCTTCCACCGAGTGTGGCACCTTCTAATACATAGAGACAACCTAGCGCTTCGTATAAATCTTTAGGAATAAAAGTATTTTCAATTTCTGGAATTGCAAAGTTACCGAGGGCAACTCTGTCTTTCTCAAGGAAAGGAATTTTCCACTGAATGTTCCAATTAGCATTTTCTGAAATCTTTTTTAGATTTTCTTCTAGCGGTAAATGGAAAATGTAATTTGCTAAGATTAGCTTTTTGTATTCTTCTAGAGTCAGTGACTTGTTGAAGATTTTATCTACGAAACCTATTTGCTCAAGCTTCTTGTGTAACTCGGCTGTGTTTGTTTTGAGAATTGTGTTTATATTTTCCATATTTTTTTATGTATTCTTAAACAGATGACTATTGTCAATGCTTTCAGTATTATTTCCAAAAGAAATACATTGTAAAAAGAATTCTTACGTTTATGGTTAAGCTAGTAAATTAAGAAAAAGAATTAAACTTGTTTTGCAGACCAAAGGAGAAATCATGCGAGTAAGGGGCTAGGATGCTACTTGTATGGATCATAAATTAGAATTGGAAACCAATGGAGAAAAGGCGGCAAATTATTTGCGCCTATTCTTAATTTTTATTTTTTCTGCGGGAACTCTAATGGGATTTCTCGTCCAAAATTTCGTTTCAAAAATTTTAGGAAACTATGCAGCCGGAGTTTGCATTTATGTTGTGGCTACTGTTTATTCTTCTCTAGTTTTAAAAGCAGGAAAATATACTTCCCGGCTTAAGTATTATACAATGGGGCTAGAACTTTTTGGATTAGCATTTGTTCTATTTGGATTTTTGCGATTGGATGATCCGGAAATTTTAACGATCGCTATCAATGACATTGCTCTATATGCAATTTATTTTTTACTCATTGCAGAATCTACTTTGCGATTTTCTCCACGCTTTACTTTATTCACAGGTCTTACTTGCACTTCTCTCTTTACAATTTTAGGATTCTTAATTAAAGCGCAAGGTGGGGATAAGTCTGCTTTTCCGGTAACTACATTGACAATTGTTCTTGGAGCAATGTTTATATTTGCCATGACAATCGCTTCTTATTATGGAACAACGTTTGTTAGAAAAGTAGTAACTCGATTTAAAGAGTCAGAAGAGTTGGCTAATGCCAAAAAAAAGGAATTGGAAGATTTATTAAAAACGAACGCTGGTGCCATAAAAGAATTAAATGAAATCGCAGTTGATATCAATGGTGTTTTAACTGAGAGTGTCAATCTTTCCAAAGAACAACTTGGCTTTGCGCGTGAGTCAATGGAGTCTACTGAAAATTTTTCCAAGTCGATTAATTCCATTGCGTCGATGGCGCGCATACAAGATGAAAATTGTATTGTGAATTCCAAATCGATTGATTTACTTTCCGAAATGACTGATCGAATTAAAACATGGACTGTTTCCATTCAGACAAAAGGAACAAAGTCGCTTGAATATGGCAAGCGAAGTGAAACAGATTTGAACAAAACAGTTACTGAAATGCACAATATATCTAACTCTTCCATCGAAGCATCCAAGATTGTAAACATAATCAATTCCATTGCAAATCAAACAAATCTACTTGCATTGAATGCAGCAATCGAAGCCGCGAGAGCAGGGGAAGAAGGAAAAGGTTTTGAGATTGTCGCAAATGAAGTGGGTAAATTGGCAGTATCCTCTTCTCACAATTCCAAGCAGATATCTGGCATTATCTCCTCAATGAAAGAAGCCGTTACGGAAGGAGAAAATCAAGTGCAAAATTCTTTTGGTTCTTTACGGGAGATAACGTTTATTATCCAGCAAATTTTTGCAGATGTAAATGGAATTTCAGAGCATGTAAAAGAGCAGAGTGAATTGATAACAGATAATACATCACGCACAGAAAAAATTCGCGAGTTAGCTCAAAAAATGAAAGAGCTCACTGAAGTAGAAGAAAAAAGTTCAATTGGTCTCAGATTGAATATAGAAAGAATTTTTCAGCACTCACATACACTTGAAGAAAAAATTCAGGTATTAAGTTCTAGCAGTGAAAAATTGAAGAAAGTTTCAGGCTACCTCAGGGATGGGAATGTCGGAGGTCAAGGTATATAGAATGACTCATGAAAAAAACATAGGAGAAAATCCTAAAATAATCTTTTAATTGCTTGCTCATTTATTTGAATTTGAGAAAGTTTAACATTAAGCAATTATGAAAAAAGACGTTTTGGTTTTCCAAAATCCCGATGATATGTTAGCTCAGTTTATTGAGCCGAATATGCATATTCATATTTCAGCAACCATTGGTCGACCGAATGCTCTTATTAGTTCTCTCGCCCGTGTTTTTAAAAATACAAATCCTGATTTTACAATTAGCACGGTAGCATTTCATTCAACTGCGCACGTTTTAGCCTTAAAAAAATTGATGAAGAAAGCCATTACGGGTTTTCTGGGGGATAATTACCCTAAACCTTCTCCGAATAGACTCTACATGAATGTATTGAACAATCAACCATTCGAAGTAGAACTCTGGTCATTGCTAAGTATGATTCAGAGATTGATGGCTGGAGCCCAACACCTTCCTTATTATGTAACAAAATCTTTAGTCGATAGCGATTTGTTTTGGGACAAATTAAACAAATCCGTTTTTGTTGTGCCCGATCCGGATAATCCAAGTGAAAATTTAACTCTCATATCTGCGTTAAATCCTGATTACACGTTCGTCCATGGAGTTTGTGCAGATGAAAATGGAAATATAGTTTTACCACAACCAATGGGAGAAGGAAACTGGGGAGCACTGGCCGCCAAACAAGGAGTAATCGCAACGGTAGAGAAATTTGTTCCAGCAGATAAAATTCCACCCGAATACATTCATATTCCTGGCGTTTGTGTTAGGGCAGTATGCGAAGCAAAATTTGGAGCACATCCACAATCTCTTCGAGTTCCTCTTTCCCTAAAAAGCATTCCTGATTTTGCAGATATATCTTCTTACCGAGATGATTATAATTTTATCATGGAAGCAGCTACCGTTGGAGATTCAGATATTGCAGCGCAAGCATTCGAGCTTATGTGGGTAGACCTAAAAGGTGGTCATAATACTTACCTTGAAATTTTGGGTGAAGAAAGACTTGAGAGTCTCAAAAAACCACAAAAGATTCGAAACAAGCGTCTATCGCAAGCACCTGCAAACGAATCAGAACAGATGATTATCATTGCATCGAGAGCAATTGTCGATCATGTGGTAAATCGACATTATTCGACAATACTTGCGGGTATAGGTGCAGCTCATATGGCTGCTTGGTGTGCCGCTTATTTATTGGAACGCAAAAATATTAAAGTAAAAGTCATGGCAGAGTTAGGGTTTTACGGGGTTTTGCCGCATTACGGCGATATATTTCTATTCAGTCAGCTTCATGCAAATAGGTCTGAACAGCTATCTGACATCGTTCAAATTTTAGGGACGTTAGTTCCTAAAGACTGTCTTGGAGTATTGGGATTAGCCGAAATTGATCGATTTGGTAATATTAATTCTACTCGTCTTCCAAATGGAAAATTCATGGTAGGCTCAGGTGGGGCAAATGATATTGCCTCTACAGCAGATTGCCTTGTAGTAGGAAAGGCAATTAAAAGCCGCTTTGTGGATAATGTGAGTTATATTACATCTCCGGGGGCAAATGTGTTTCAAGTAGTTTGTCAGTTTGGTCGATTTACCCGCAACATTGATAAATCTAAATATGAACTAACGCATTTTCTTCCATCTCCTTTTGATCTTGAAATAGGACCAAAGGAAGCTGTAGAAAAATATACATCTTGGTCGGCTTATGCTGGTTTACCGCTCATGGAAGAACCTCCTTCTCAAGATGAATTGGATATTTTACGTAGACTCGATCCGGACAAAATCTTTCTGGGTTAAAGTTAGAACTGTTTAGAATTCATTATTTCCCAATCAGCTCATTCATTCTTCTAAATAGTTCTTCACCAATTTTATCTACTGCTTCTTTTGTTCCGCGTTTTCCGGTTTTATGAATGGCATGATACTCATTTACTAAAATCGGGTTACCTGCCGTTATCCTTACTTTATATTTTCCAAGATCAGGTCTTTTTTGTCCACTTCCAGTTTTAATTTTAGAAATGGTATCGAAGAGTAAGTAGCTAATCTCTGTAAACCGCTCAAAGCTAGGTTTTTCTTTAATATATGTCCCGGTAATAGAAACAAAACTTTCCACAAGCCGCATATGCCAATCCATTTCCTTTGATTGTCTAGCCATTCTGTCCAATAGATGTTTTTGAATCAATGAAATACTATCTGAAATGTCTTCTCGATAAATCCAATTCCAACTAGCCTGCTCCAATTTTCGACAGCGATCAATGATATTTCCGCGGGGAGTGACTTGAAAAAAGTTCTCTGGAACAGAAAGAATATTATCTAGCAAAGTATGCAATCTTTCTGGTAAGTCAGTTGATTCTTCCTTCTTTGGCAAACGTCCGTAATGCCCTTTGTAATAATCTTCAATTGTGCTAAGTAAGCTCAGGGCTGATTTGTATAACTTTTCATAAAGACGTGCCTGAATGGAATTCATTCCTTCTGTAAGACCGAATGGGACTAATACATCTTTTGCGCTCAAATCCTGAATAAAGGAATCGAGAAGAGTCTCCAAGCGATTCCAATCTTCTTCTATATAGGAATACTGAATTCCTAAAGGCAAAATATAGACATCTTCCTTTCTATCTTGTTTCTCTAAGTCGTCTAAACACCAGAGTCCCATTTGTCCAATGCCTGGCTCGAGCGGACCAATGATTTCATTGTGACCGTTCGTTGCTCCTTCTGGCGCTATGGCTAATGGGAATCTGCCGTTAGCAAATAGATTTCGAATTGAATTTAATCCTTTCCAGTCTACCTTGCCTCGGTGAATGGGTGTTCCTCCAAGTCTAGAATACAGTTTGCTTGTGAACTCTCCTGCCCAGAGAGGTATTCCTCTATCCCAAACAAAATGAAAATGCGTTATGTCATCTATCTTGGTATTATTCTTTTTAAAAAAATCAGGAAGCAATTTAGAGAAAATATGAATCAGGCAAAGGGGGTCATCTGCATTCGGGTGGCGGAAAGCTATCATTAGCCTCACTTTATTATTTGCAAATTTATGATATAAATCAGCCAATATTTCAATATTAGAAAATTCTATTTTCCGAATCGGCGTTGTAAATTTTATTTTAAAAGGATGAATATACTTAGCAAAGTAATATGCCTTTAAATCAAACGCTGGATCAATAAAATGAAGCGGTGGTTGGATTGAATTAATTTTAGTCATATTCTTACTTACTACGAAATATACTTTTTTAGAAACCTACTTATGGTAAGGTAGAATTAGTTCTGCTAAAATTTTCTTAGTCGGTGTTGCGCTGGTGACATGATCCATTATTTCTCTTAGATGAATATCTCCACCAATTTTCGTAATGCTGTGTTTGATAACTGAAAGACCGATACCAAAGCCAATTTCTTCTCTGTAAAATCGTTCATCATAATTATGATTGATTTTAAAAAAAGGTTCAAATATTTCATATTCCAATTCGGGAGGAATACCTGTAATTCCATTTTGAACTGGTAAAATAGAATTCATAATAATAAAAGAAACCCCATCATCATGTTTAAAGCAAGATATATGCACTTCCGTTTTCTCAGACGAATACTTGAACGCATTTGTCAGTAATTCTCTTATTGCCATGGAAAGCAAATCAGCATTACCCACTACTTTAGATTTAATTTCTATGGGTGCAATTTTAATTTTATGGTCTTTAATGATCCTCAACGGTTCTACAGATAAAACGGATTCATGAATTATTCTATTCATTCCATTTCCATCAATCATTTCTTTCTCAAATTGAAGATCAAAAATTCTGACTACATTATCTAACTTCTCTTTTATTACCTTGATTGGTTCTACATTTTTAATTAAGGAATTTAACTGTTTGGTTTTTATTTTAGTGTAATCCCCTTCATCTTTTTTACTCATTTCAATGAGTTCTATGAGGGATACGATTCCTCCAACTCCCATTCCTTGAAAAATGGAATGAACGATTGTTTCAATGATGACCTTACCAAATAAATTTTTTGAATTTGCATTTCTTTGTTCTTTCCAAAGCAGCCATTCTAGTTGGTCTTTCAAAAAGGTTTCATCTTTAGTCAGTGAATGAAATGATTCCGTCAATTCTTTGTTGAATTGAATTGCCTTTTGAATTGTTTCTAATAAATGTATGAGTGGAGCTGGTTTTTTGATATACTCAAAAATTAGTCCGAGGCTTTTTATATAACTGGGATCAGTTTGTGTTTTATTGGTTAAAATAATGAAGACGGAGCCTGATTTTATTCTTCTCAGTGTTCTTAAAACTTCAATGCCTTCTTGACTTCCATTTTTTATAATTTCCGTGATAACTACTTTAGGATTGTGTAATATAATGTATTCCAACCCCCTTGAAAATAGGGAAGCGGTAATTACTGAGTAGCCTTTAGATGTAAAAAAAGTTTTTAATTCAAATAAGACGGCTTGATCCTCATCAATAATTAAAATGTCCATTTCATCTTCTATACTCATTTTCTAATTAAGCACATCTTCAATCATTGCTAAAAAATTTACTGGACTAAATGGCTTAACGACCCATCCATTCGCACCAGCTCCCATTGCATCTTGCTTTTTTGAGTCAACTGATTCTGTCGTTAATACAATAACTGGCAGAGATGAATTTATTTTTCTAATTTCCTTTATAAAAGTTATTCCATCCATTTCAGGCATATTAATATCCGTTATGATTAAATCCAGTGTATTGCTTTTAAACACATCTAATCCTTCTTTGCCGTTATAGGCTTGTAATACAGTATAATCTTTCACCTCTAAAGTCTGGGAAATAATATCTCTCATGTATTCAGAATCATCTACAATTAATATCGTTACAGACATGATTAACTCCTCTTAATGAATTACAAAAAGTTCTTTAATATTTAATACAAGTATAATTCCATATTCAGTATAGAATACTTTTGAGATATAAACTAGTTCACTTTCAGTTAAGTGAATATTGGCCGATTCTAATTTATCTACCGGTATTTCAAGAACTTCTGATATGGAATCTGCTTCAATGGCTAATTGTTTATTGTTGTATTTGAATCTTATAATAATAGGTTTACTACTCGTTATACTCTTTTTTTGTCCTAAAATAAAATTCAGATTTATTACTGTAACGACATCACCGCGCAAGTTAGTTATACCAGAAATATAATCTTTGCTATGAGGGACTTTTAAGATAGTTAAATCTTTTTGCACTTCAAGACAATACTCAATTTCAGCGCCGAACAATTGATCGCCTAATCTCCATGTCAATAGTTGAATTTTATCTGATTTAGTCATATTGTCACTTCTTCTAATAAAGGAACTTCGGATTTGAACAATTCTAATATATCTAACACAATAGTAGAATGTCCATCAATAATTGCTTGCCCAATAATTCCTGGTCCACTTAAATGATTCGTTTTGAGTATGGTAATGGATTCCACTATATTTATAATATCGTGAATTAAAATTCCAGTTATTTTTCCGTTCACGTTTATGATAATGCAATAAGAATCCTTTTCAAAGTCTTCTTTTGGGATTTGATAAAAATCCTCCAATTGAACGATCGAAATAATATCATCTTTGTATTGCATTGTCTTCGTCGTAAATAGTGTTTCAATTTTAGAGAAACTGATTTTTTCGATACATATAACAGAGGAAGAAGAAATTGCAAATCTTTGACTAGACTTTTCAAAAAGAATGTATCCAGTTTCTTTTTTACTAATTCCCTTAGCCAATATTTCTTTTTCAATTCTATTCTCTATTGAGGCTAACTTGGAGAATTCGGCAATTCCAGATATATCTAAAATTAGAACGGTTTCCCCGTTTCCCATAATTGTAGCCCCTGAAAATATCTTTAGGTCTGCAAAGTGTTCGCCTAGAGGCTTAACAACAATCTCTTCTGTTCCTAGCATTTGATCAAATAAAATTCCATAGTGAAATGATTCAGATTTAACGATAACAATATGTGCTGGGTCTGTTTCATTTTTCTCTTCTGGATAAAATAAATTTCCCAAGTGGATAAGAGGTATTAGCTTTTCTCTTAGTCTATACATCTTATGACCATTTACAACTGAATAAAGCAATGGTTCAAATTTAATTAATTCTAAAATATTCTTTTGGAACACCGCATACCTGATATTTGACACTGTAATTAATAAACAGGAAACAACTGTAACCGTTTGAGGAATAATGATTGAGATAGATGTTCCTTCTTTTAACTTGCTGCATAAATGTAAATTTCCGCCTATCTTTCTAAGACTGGTGCGAACCGCGTCCATTCCAACTCCGCGCCCCGATGTTTCAGTAACCTCTGCCGCCGTAGAAAAACCAGGTTGAAAAATCAAATCGTAGATTTCACTTTGGCTCATTCGTGAGAGTTCCTGTTCCGTCAGAAAACCTTTTGCTATGGCTGCTTTTTTTAGTTTTTCCGAATCAAGCCCCTTACCATCATCTTCGAGGGTAATATGAATATTCCCTGTTTGTAGAGATGCGGTTAATTTTATTTTGCCGATAGGATTTTTATCGGAAGCCTTTCGTTCTTCTGGAGATTCAATTCCATGGTCTATCGAATTCCTAACCATATGAATGATACATTCGGAAATAACGTCAATCACTGTCTTGTCTAATTCTACTTCGCCCCCATCGAGTTGTAGTTCCACTTTTTTGCCCAATGCTTTGGAAGTATCTCTTACGATTCTTGCTATTCTTTGGTAGACTACATCCAATTCCTGTAACCTTGTGTGAATGATTTTTTCATGCAACCTAGTAATGAATTGGCTCATTTGGGATAGACTTTCATTGCTCTCTGGATCATTTAAAAGAGATACCCTTTGTAATAACTGATTTCGGGTAATGATTGTTTCCCCCACCAAGTTAATCAGGTCATCTAATAATTTAATATCCACTTTTATATATTGATCACCTTTATTCGGTGTATTTAATACGAGGTCTTTGTCTTTATTCCGTGTCACGGTATTGGAACCCGTTTCTTTTTCTTGTATAGGTGCATGAATAACTTGTATTTTAGTGGGGATAATATTGAATTTCCCCAAAAACTCATTGACCGGAATATCAGTTAGCAATAAAATTATATATGGGAATGTGGCTAAATTGTCTTTTTCTACAGGTTCTATTTTTGTTTCATCAACTCCTTTTACTAAGATATTCTGAGATATATTTTCTATAATGGAAACTAATTCGGAAAGATTTTCTATTTTCTGTTGATTTAAATCTATACTCACAAGACTTAAATAGGAATTCTTTTCTTCTGCCAATTTTTTATAATCATTTGGACTATGTCCATCTGGAAGAGTAATATTATTCATTTCTTCTTTTTTTAATGCGATGTCTTTTTTTTCATAAGACTCAATTTGAATCATTGAATTAATGGAAGAAAGAACTTTTTCAATATGAAAGGAAGCTTGGTTCTGAATATCATCTAACATATTTTTAATGAAGTCTACACCCTCTAATAAAGTATCTATCATCTCTTTAGAGAGTTTAATTTCATTATTCCGCAGCATCCCTAAAAGATTTTCCATACTATGAGCTAACGCAGTGATGTTCGTAAGCTCAAGCATTCCAGAATTTCCCTTTATTGTATGTATATATCTGAATATAGCATTCACATATTCAGAATTTTCTCCTTTTTCTAAATTCAGAATAGCGACTTCTGCTTTTTCGATAATGTCTTTCGCCTCTGACAAGAACGTATTTATTAATCTATCTATATTTAGTTTCATTTAACGCATCTCAAAAGAATGACCTAATCCACCAATCCCAATTTGTAAAATTCCATCTATCACAGCGGATTCTGCTTCCAAAACTATATGCGAATTTTGTAAACTGGCACTCTTAAAAAAGCTAAGTAAAATATGTAATGCCTGTAAATGAATGTCCTTAATTTCATTCATTTTGAATTTAACCTCTTTACCTTCTATTTCCGATAATATATCTATTAAGCTTTGTCTCAAAGAGTTATAAGGCGATTGAAAATCTTTCTCTTCTAAATACAAAGTTACAATGTTTTTATCTGGCTTCTTAAAAATATTCATTCTTTTTCCTTACACTTTAAAATAAGAAATCGTCTTTTTTAATTTGTCTGAATTGTTTTTCAAAATTTCTGAGGTTGCAGCCATTTCCTCAGCCGCACCTGCATTTGATTGAGTGACTACGCTCAATTGTCCCATTGCGGAATTGATTTGTTGCATACCGGTTCGCTGTTCCTCGGATGCAGCAGCTATTTCTTGTAAAAGATCAGAGGTTTTCTTTGTATCAGGAATAATTCCTTTAATCAATTGCTCTGCATGTTCGGCGACGATCAAACTATTTTTAGCAAGCTCCTGAATATCTTTTGCGGCTACTTTGCTTCCCTCTGCTAATTTTCGGACTTCCGTTGCGACGACAGAAAAACCAAGTCCATGTTCTCCGGCGCGTGCAGCTTCAATAGATGCGTTAACCGCCAACAGATTTGTTTGGGACGCGATTTCCTCTATTACTTTAATCTTCTCCGCAATTGATTTCATTGCGCTTAACGTATCACTCATTGTCTTACCACCCTCAGCTGCCTTGGCGGAAGATTGGATTGCAATCGTTTCTGTCAACTTCGCATTCTGAGAATTTTGGACAATCGTAGCAGTTAATTCCTCTATGGCGGCAGAGGATTCTTCTACACTCGCTGCTTGTTCACTTGCACCGGAACTAAAACTATTTGCTGCATCGGTAATCTGAAGAGAGCTACTATTTACTTCCTCCGCTGCTCTCACAAGCTCTGTTACAATATTATAAATAGACTGAATCGTAGCGTTCAGTGATTTCTTCAATATGAGTAATTCCCCTTTATAGTCGCCATTTATATTAGTAGTTAAATTTCCCTTGGATACCTCGGTCATAACTTCAATTACTTCCTGAATTGGAATTACAATCGTATCGAGCATACGATTTATACCATTCACAATATTGCTGTAGTATGCATGTTCAAACTTTGACGGATTTCCTCTTAGAGAAAGATTTCCAATCAGAGTAGCTTCTATGATAAGATGGATTTCTTTACTTAAAGTTTCCATGTTTTTCTTAACTAGATCCAGATTCTCGTTAATAAATATTTTCTTACCTGGAAGCTTGGTCATTTCTATTGTAAAGTTTCCTTTTCCATACTCTCCAATGACTTCTACTATTTTTTTCTTTTCTTCCACCTCGGAGCCTATCAGTTCATTTACACTTTGCGCCATCTTTCTATAAGCCCCATCAAATTTACTTATATCAATTCTGGAATTTATTTCACCTCTGAGATGCTCTGATACGAGTAAATTCATTTCCTCAATAAACCCATTTAGATTATCTATGCAAAGATTAAGATTATTTTTGATAGTGTTAAAATCACCATTGTATGTATCAGAAATTTTTGTGGGCAACTGTCCACGAGAGATTTTATCAACATAGTCAGCTGCAACGTTTAAAGGATTTATAACTGAATCTAAAGTTTGATTGAATCCTTCTACGATTTTCTTAAAATCTCCCTCATGTCTAGATGCATCTGCTCTTACAGCAAGTTTTCCCGCCACTGCTGATTGAATTAGAGAACTTGTGTCCTCAGACATGAGTTGTAATGCCATTTTTAAATCATTGGCAGATAATGATAAATAGCCGATCTCATCCTCGCTATCAGTTTGGAATTTGACATTGAAAATTCCATTAGCCAAATTTTTAAAATTCTCAGTTAAATTTTTCAATGGAATCGTAATGGATCTAATTGCCAATAACGCGATATACATGCTGATGCTTGCAAGTAATAAATACACAACCCATAATGCAATAGACACAGCAGTAGCCGCAAAAATTGCTAATTCGCCCACTGCATCAGAGAATTGCAATGGTAGATATTCTAGTCTATTTTCAATTTCTTTTAGTTCTAAAAGTAAAATTGTCTTTTCATACTTACTTTTACTGTTGATAATACTTTCTACTTTGGATTCATATTCCCCTGTGATCTTATCCGTATCAGCCGCTATTTGAATCAACTTTTTTACAATTGGATGCCATAGTAACAAATTTGTCCGAGTAAGTATTATATCTGATTCATTTCTGTCTATTTCGAGAAGAACGTCATCGAAAATGGAGACAGCATCTTCATATCGTTTGGTTTTTAGAAGTTCTGGGAGCATTCCGAAAATATGTGAGTAGGAATGAGCTTTTGAAATATATTTTTTGTAATCATTAAAGTAAGATGGATCATTTAATAAAAAGTATTTGTATAGATTTACTTTCGCATCACTCAAAGATACAGAATGAGATCTTTCCAGTCTCGAAAAGGAAGTAACCATATTAAGAGTGGAACTGGCATAATTTGCAATCATGACCATGAATAATGTTATAACTGACATCATGACAACGATAGAATAAATTTTATTCCGAATTGATTTATTAAAATACTTTTTTATCATAAGAGTGTTATCCTTGTAGTTTAAAATAAGAAATAGTTTTTTTCAATTTGTCTGAATTGTTTTTCAAAATTTCTGAGGTTGCAGCCATCTCCTCTGCCGCACCCGCATTTGATTGAGTAACTACACTCAATTGTCCCATTGCGGAATTGATTTGTTGCATACCGGTTCGCTGTTCCTCGGATGCAGCAGCTATTTCTTGTAAAAGATCAGAGGTTTTCTTTGTATCAGGGACAATTCCTTTAATCAATTGCTCTGCATTCTCTGCGACAATCAGACTATTTTTAGCAAGCTCCTGAATATCTTTTGCGGCTACTTTGCTTCCCTCTGCTAATTTTCGAACTTCAGAGGCAACGACAGAAAAACCAAGTCCATGCTCGCCTGCACGCGCAGCTTCAATAGATGCGTTAACCGCCAACAGATTTGTTTGGGACGCGATTTCCTCTATTACTTTAATCTTTTCCGCAATGGATTTCATTGCGCTTAACGTATCGCCCATTGTCTTTCCGCCTTCTACTGCTTTGAAGGAAGTCTGCATGGCAATACTTTCTGTAAGTTTTGCATTTTCTGTATTTTGAATAATTGTCGCAGTCAATTCTTCGACGGCTGCTGAGGTCTGTTCTGCACTAGCTGCCTGCTCACTAGCGCCAGAGCTGAGACTATTTGCAGCGTCAGTAATTTGCAGAGAACTGCTGTTTACCTCTTCGGAAGCGTTTGCAAGATCAACTAAGATACTAGTAATCGCTTGAATGGTAAGGTTTAGACAATTCTTTAAAACAAGTAATTCACCTTTATAGTTTCCCTTGACATTAACTGTTAAATTGCCTTTGGAAACTTCCGTCATTACATCAATCACTTCTTGTATCGGAGTGACTATCGTATCTAGTATATCATTTACACCTTTTACAATTTTACTAAAATCTCCTTTATGGTTTAATGCATCTACTCTAGTTGATAATTTTCCTTCTGTTGCAGCCTGACACAACACATTCATATCAGTAATGACAAATTTTAAGTTCGAACGAACTGTTTCAATGGTCTCATTTATAAATTCTCTTTTGCCTGGGAATTTTTCTAACTTCACATCAAAGTTTCCTTGCCCAAATTCAGAAACACTCGACAGAACTTTTTCCATGACTACTATATGTCCAGATACCATAGCATTCACGCCATCCGCCATCTTCCGATAATCACCGGCAAATTTTTCTTCATCCATTCTTATATCAGTTTCACCAGCATCATGTCTGTTTGACATATTGTTCATATCCGAGATAAGTCGTTTCATATTACTAGTCATTCTTACGAAAGCATTGGCAACTTCTCCAATTTCATCCTTAGAAGTTGTCTCTATTCTTACATCCATGTTTCCTTGGGCTATATTATTTGAAGAATCTGTAAGCTGATTTAATTTGGAAGTTAAGTATTTAATCAGGGAATAACTATACAGTAGAATCAAAGTAAGAATCAAAAGTGATACAGATATTAATATTAATCTTGTTTTAGAATAATCTGCTTCTGACTTTTCATAGATAAGACGGCTTCCTTTATCCTGTAAGTCTATCAGAGTATTAATTTGCTTATCTAGTTCGTTATGCGCTTTACGTATTTCATTAATCAGTAAAACGTCCGCTTGTAAATATTGGTTACTCTTAATTAATCCATTGAACTTGGTAAACTCTGGAAGTAGGGATTCTTTATATAAATGATGAATTTGTTTTATTGTAGCTTCTTCATTTTCAGAATTACTTTCATTGATAGCGATTTTAGAAAAAGTTTCTTGAATATGGTTCAGGTTCTTTTCTATTTTTTCTAAATGACTGCTTACAGAGTGATCGTGAAGTCTAGAGAGGGGTAAGCTCGGATCGTGTTGCACTGACATGGATATTTGAAACAATGTCTCAAGAAGATACTTGTTTATTTCAGAAATATGAATTACCGGTGATAGCTTTTTGAAATAAAAATCCTGAAGTTTTTGATTTCCTGCTTGGATGCCAAATAATCCAAAGAATAGTATTACGGTAACAGTGACTGTTTGGATTACGAAAAGCAGATAGAGTTTATTTTTTATCGTCATAGCCTTCTCCTGAGACTGTGTAAAACCAGAACCAAGTAAGTGAATTCCAAGTTAAACGCTCTTTCGCATGAAAAATCGGATTATTTCTTTTTAGGCATTTGTCTTTTTCAATTTCTATGAACTAGATTCTAATTCAACTTCATTAAAAAAATGTAACTTAAAAATGCAAGCCATTTATGCCTAGATTTTCTAATAGAGTAGCCTCATTAATGCTTGTATACAAATTTATATGTTATGATTCAGATAAATGTAGAAAGATGCCCAGAGTTGGATTCATTCCATCCGTAAGACCGAATGGGATTAATACATCTTTTGCGCTCAAATCCTGAATAAAGGAATCGAGAAGAGTCTCCAAGCGATTCCAATCTTCTTCTATATAGGAATACTGAATTCCTAAAGGCAAAATATAGACATCTTCCTTTCTATCTTGTTTCTCTAAGTCGTCTAAACACCAGAGTCCCATTTGTCCAATGCCTGGCTCGAGCGGACCAATGATTTCATTGTGACCGTTCGTTGCTCCTTCTGGCGCTATGGCTAATGGGAATCTGCCGTTAGCAAATAGATTTCGAATTGAATTTAATCCTTTCCAGTCTACCTTGCCTCGGTGAATGGGTGTTCCTCCAAGTCTAGAATACAGTTTGCTTGTGAACTCTCCTGCCCAGAGAGGTATTCCTCTATCCCAAACAAAATGAAAATGCGTTATGTCATCTATCTTGGTATTATTCTTTTTAAAAAAATCAGGAAGCAATTTAGAGAAAATATGAATCAGGCAAAGGGGGTCATCTGCATTCGGGTGGCGGAAAGCTATCATTAGCCTCACTTTATTATTTGCAAATTTATGATATAAATCAGCCAATATTTCAATATTAGAAAATTCTATTTTCCGAATCGGCGTTGTAAATTTTATTTTAAAAGGATGAATATACTTAGCAAAGTAATATGCCTTTAAATCAAATGCAGGCTCAATAAAATGAAGGGGTGGTTGGATTGAATTAATTTTAGTCATAGTCATAATCAGTATTCTAAGAATTTCTAGACTAGAGAATATATAGGAGCTTAATCAATGTTTTTTTGAGGAAATTTTCATTTTACTTCAATAGAACAGTATGGTGTAAATAATATCCATTAGCCAAACAAGTTTCAATAATTGATTAGCCTAAGAAAAAAACCTTGATTTTCCAATATTTAAAGCAAAGGTAGGATTATACATAACTTTGAAAGAGAATTAGATGTTTTATATAGACCTAAAGACAACCCATTCTGCTTTATTTAATTTTCATGAAGTATACTGGAAAATTAAATGAGACCATTCAATAACAAAGCATTACTTTTAGTGGAAGACGATCCAATAATTCAAGCTCTTCAAGTAAATTCTCTACAAAAGTATGGGTATCAAATCATAGTGGCAAGTTCTGGACAAGAAGCCATTGATACAATTGAAAAATCGAGCCATATTGATCTTATCCTCATGGACATCGATCTTGGTGAAGGCTACCTCGATGGAACAGAAACAGCACAAATAATCTTATTTAATCATGATATACCAATTGTATTCTTATCTAGTCACACCGAGCCAGAGATTGTTGAAAAGACTGAAAAAATAACTTCTTATGGTTATGTTGTAAAAAGTTCCCATATAACTGTCTTAGATGCTTCTATTAAAATGGCATTCAAACTTTTTGACGCTCATCAAAAACTTTCAGAGAGTGAAGAAAAATTTAAACAAGTATATGACAATACTTTGGATAATATTTTTATCCTAGAAATAACAGAGGAAAAGCGATATAAGCTTATTGATATAAATTATGAAGAAGAAACGTTAGTCGGTAAGCTTGAGACTATACAAAATAAATTGCTAGAAGATTTTTTGCCTACTGATTTATTTACGAAAGTCAAATCTAATTACGATCGCTGCCTTAAGGAAGGAAAGGCAATTTCTTATCAGGAATCTGTTTATGGACAGGATTTTTATACCCAACTCATTCCAGTTAAAAATAAGAAAGGAGATATATATCGAATCATAGGAATTGCTAGAAATATTTCTGAGCTGAGTAAAGTTACAAAGAATTGATAAAATTATTTAATTCTATCGATTTCCGTATCAATTTTTTGAGCTAATTGATTCAATTTATTAGAAGTAGAGTTTAGATTTTCGGAGCCACTTCGTGTTTTCTCTGCTTGCCTGTTTACATTTTGGACGTTATCCGCAATAATGTCGATATTTTGCTTTACTTCACCAATCAATGTCGATACTTTCTTAGAGATGGATTTGACTTTATCCGCTTCTCGATTTACTTCTGCGTTTGTTTTAATTTCGTTTTCGATGTGCAAGCTGATAGAGAGAATTGTATTTTGAAGAGACAGAATATCAGTAAAAACACTTTGAATTACTTTTACTGAAGATTGTAGGCTCTTGGCAACATCCTCAATTTCCTGATTATTGGCTAATGTCAATGAGTCAATATTCTTAATACTCTTTGTAGTCTCCTCTGCCAATTTAAAAACTTCATTGGCTACTACGGCGAAACCTCTACCTGCATCACCTGCTCTCGCTGCTTCAATAGCTGCATTCAAACTCAAAAGATTTGTTTGAACAGCTATACTTTTAATCATAGCCGTGATTCCATTGATCTGCTTAGAACTCTGAATAATTCTTTCAAAATTTACACTGAGGTTGGAAAGCTTTTGTGCTCCTTCGTTTCCTTTGCCGGATAAGGTTTTAATAATTCCAGAAACACTTTCTACTTTTGACTTTTGTTCTTGTATCGTTTCAGAAAGTGCATTCATAATTTCTTTCATATTATGAATAGAAGAGGATTGTTCATTGGAAAAGTTTACAGAAGTAGAAGCAGATGTATTTGCAATTGCAATAGAACTATCCATTAGAGCACTGGAACTTACAAGTTCTCTAGAACTATTTGAAAGCTCGGAAGCTGATTGCAAAACAATTTCCGATGTGTTTAGCAGTGAGTTGCCGGATGACTCCAAGTTTTGAACTAAAAGTTTTATATCTTCATATTGCTTGAGACTTTTAGCGGACTCATCACGAAAGTTTTTAATAGCCTTCTGGATAGAGTGAAAAAAAATCAAGGCGATAATCAGTGTTAGCCAAATAGAAGAAATTGAATCTGTAAGAATCGATATGCGATATATCGGACCCATTTGTTTAGCAGTGTAATAAACATAGATTTCTCCAATTGTGAATAAAACTAAGTTTAAAAAAGCAATCTTACCGGAGGTAAAAAAAATAGAAGCAAGAATCACCAAAGGGAAAAACGCAGAAACTGTTGGAAAGTGTGCGGGTGTTATATTGCTTTGTAAAATGAAAATTAGAAAACCGGAAATGCTAAGAATGAATAAATGACTGGCAACTTTGTAGAATCCAACGAGTGTTAGTATTAAACTGAAGACTGAAAATACGATAGGCGGAATTTGATTGTAGTTTACGAATCCAAAGATGACTTGAATCGTAAACGTTATACTCAGAAAAAAAATCACGAAGATGTTTAGGATGGAGAAATAGACTATTTTATCTCTCAAAACTGGATTTAAATCTTCATAATTTTTTAGCAGAAAACTCGTTAAATTATTAAAGGACATAGAGTTTAGATTCTCCTTTTTCTGGTCGCAATTACATATCTTTAGATTTGTAGGTAAACGTCGCTCTAAACTTTCTGTATTGCATCTACCGAATGTGTCGAATAGCGATTCAAACTATAAAGTCATGGATTTGAAAAAATTACCATGGCTAACTTGTAAAATACCAACATTTTTATTAAGATTCGTTCTAAGAATTTAAAGATTCAAATTAATAGTCAAGCTGAAAATACTACTTCTCTACAAAATTCTTTACTCTTTCAACTACCGCAGGATCGTTTAACAGTGCCGAATGAGTCCAGGTAGAATAAAAAGTATCATAGGAAATTCCTTTGGGAGGAAATGAATTTTTCTCTAGAACACGGCCATCGCCTGGTTCGCGTGGTAGACTTAGAAAGTCCCATCCGTTTACACTTTGTTTGCCGTTCTTTTGAATTTTAGAGAGAGTCTGATGTGCTTTGCCGGTCACTACAAGAATAGGCGGATACTTTATATTAGCTGCCTTTATCTGCTCTTTAAATTGTTTTGCTTTATTCAATGCCCTGGTTAAAAAAGTAAAGTTCTTCTCGTTAGGATCAGATTCTTTAGCAAACAAACTAAATTTATTTTTTTTCCAATCTTCGGGAGAATAGAAATTAACCTCAATTGGGTTTCCAGTATTGTCTTCTACCACTACTCTTTCTTTTGTTTCAATTGGAAATAAAGTATAGACAGATGGCATTGTAAACAAGACTTCTGGAGAAAGTATTTTTTGATTTAATCCGTTTGCAATTCCAGTATGTAAGTCCTCCATAAATCCGATTCCACCATAAAAAGGAACTCCCACAAAAACTACTTTTTGAAATAACTCAGGACGTTTATTTAAAAGTGCAAGTGTAATTAGTCCACCCATGCTGTGAGCGACTACTGTGATGTTAGCCTCTGAATTTTCTCTGCGAATATTTTCTAAGAAAGCTTCAAAAGAAGAAACATTTTCTAAATTGTCTCTTCTCCAATCGTAGGCAAATGGATAAAACTTATCACCGTAGATTTTTCTTCCAGCAGAAAGCCAGGGGCTATAAACTTTTTCTTCGAGGATAAATGGAATTACCTTCACTTCGGATAATACTTCTTTAGGACGGATAGAATCCTTGTCCTGTTTGTCTCCCTGCCATGTTAGCGGCAAAGATAGATTAGGCGTATCTAACCCTAGTCCCTGAGAGCCATTCAACCAAACAGTAGAATCCTTTTCATCGACTAAAAGGGAGCCTTTGATTCCATGAATAAATACAACGATAGTTTTTTTGTTTACCTGTTTAGAATTCATAGTAGCCTCACAACCCAAAAAGAAAAAAGCGGTAAAACAAAGTATACCGCTTAATAGTTTAAATTTCAATTTAACCCCTTAGCCCCAAAGGGGCGACATATCTTCCTGCATAGTCTGCAAGGACTATGCAGCGTAGTTCAAATCATTTCGGTGTTCTATCTTCAATCACCGTCGGCAAACCGATCTTATCCAACAAAGCTATCAGTGGATCTGGATCTAACTCTTCTACATTGACCATCGTCTGTGGATTCCAAATTCCCTGTGCAACTAGCATAGCAGCGGCTACTGGTGGAACGCCAGCAGTGTAAGAAATACCTTGTGACTCTACTTCTTTGTAACACTCTGCATGGTCGCAAGTATTGTAGATAAAGATTTCTTTGTATTTGCCGTCTTTGGTTCCTTTGACTAAATCACCGATACAAGTGTGACCTGTGTATGTCGGAGCGAGAGAGCCTGGATCAGGAAGAACTGCTTTTAAAACTTTGAGAGGGATTACTTCTAATCCTTCCGCTGTTTTAACAGGTTTTTCAGAAAGCATTCCAATATTTCTAAGAACATTAAATACATTCAAATAATGATCTCCAAACCCCATCCAAAATCTTATGCTATTTGCATCTATGTTTTTAGAAAGAGAATGAAGCTCGTCATGTCCGGTGAGGTAAATAGGTTGTTTGCCCACAACTGGAAAATCATAAACCCATTTTTCGGAGTGCATTGGTTTTTCTACCCATTTGCGATCTATCCATGTCCAGACTTTGCTGAACTCTCTAAAATTAATCTCAGGGTCAAAGTTAGTCGCAAAGTATTTTCCATGACTTCCAGCGTTTACATCTAATATGTCGATGGTGTCGATTTTATCGAAATGATGTTTAACGGCTAACGCTGCCCATGCGTTGACAACACCCGGATCAAAACCAATTCCTAAAATTGCATTGATACCGCGCTCTTTACAACGATCTTTTCTTTTCCATTCGTAATTTGCATACCAAGGTGGATCTTCGCAAACTTTGTCTGGATCTTCGTGGATTGCAGTATCCATATAAGTCACACCAGCTTCGAGGCAAGCTTCAAGAACTGACATATTTACAAATGCAGTTCCGAGATTCATTACGATTTCGGAATTGGTTTCTTTGATGAGTTTGACCGTAGCCGCTACATCAAAGGCGTCGATTTGTCTGGAATAGAGTTTTTTAGATTTGTCTTTTAGGTTTCCTTTTTTGTGGATACCTTCGATTATCTTGTCACACTTCTCAAGCTTACGAGAAGCAATGCAGATATCGCCTAACACGTCGTTATTCTGTGCCGCTTTGTGGGCAGCAACATTGGCAACTCCGCCTGCTCCTATGATTAATACATTTTTCTTCAAATTTTTTCTCCTATAATTTATGAAAGGCTATTTACAAAATCTTGGTAACTAAATTTTTTAATTAGTTCAATCTCACCATTTAAACGCTTCACTGCAATCGATGGCATCTGGATTCCATTAAACCAATTTTTCTTGACCATCGTATAGCCGGCGGCATCGGCAAAAGTCACAATGCTTCCAATTTCTAACTTTTCTGGAAACGAATACGTTCCAAAAATATCTCCTGCAAGACAGGTTCTACCCGCGACCATATACTGATGAGTTCCGACTTCCGGTAAATCCATCTTTGCCTCTAGATGATAGATACAAAGATCTAGCATATGAGTCTCTACAGCAGCGTCCACTATCGCAATATCTATTTCGTTTCTTACTATGTCTAGAACTTTTGTGACAAAATATCCTGATTTAGTAATGGCAGTCTCACCCGGCTCTAAGTAAATCTGGACATTAAAACGCTTTGAAAATTCTGAAAGTTTATCACAAAATTTATCAAAAGGATATCCTTCTTTGGTAAAATAAATTCCACCACCTAAACTCACCCATTCTAGTCCTTGCAGCAAATCACTGTAATTCTCTGCTATGGTATCTAGAATTTTTGCGAAGCTTTCAAAGTTATCGTTATCACAATTGCAGTGAAACATAACACCTGTTAGCTCCTTGCTGACCTGATTGATTTCTTCTTTATCAGTTGCGCCAAGTCTTGAATACTTACGAGCAGGATTTGCCAGATCAAAATCAGAATGACTTACGCCGGGATTAATTCTTAAACCAATTGGAATTTCTCGGACATGCGGAAGAAATTTTTTTAGCTGAGAAACAGAGTTAAAAATAATCTTGGTGGCAAATTCTTTTACTTCTAAAATTTCCTCTTCCGACCAAGCGACACTATAAGCGTGGACTTCTTTTTGAAATTTCTCTGCACCGAGCTTGGCTTCATATAGAGAACTCGAAGTTGTGCCGTCCATGTATTCTTTCATTAAATCAAAAACTGACCAGGTAGAAAAACATTTGAGAGCAAGCACAGACTTTGCTCCCGTTCTCTCTCTCAGGATAGAAATTTTTTCTAAATTCTTTAAGAGTTTTGATTCATCGATTAAGTAGTAAGGAGTTTGTATATTTGTTTCGTTCATTTCGTTATTCTACTTCTTGTTAAATGCTAATAGAATTGTCAATCCATCTTATGCATTTCGTTTGACTTTACTTACGTAAAAAAGATTTTGTAAAGTTACAGTAAGTTTACGAGAGAGTTAAAAATGAAACACAGCAAAAAAGAAGCAGAAAAACTGGCAACTCTTTGGAACGATGATTGAGTGGTAGATTTTGGAAATTTTTATAAATTATAATGGGCGGACCACTGTAAGGAATTTCCTGGCTATGATGTATCGTATTAGTTTTACCCGCTGTGCAAGGCTTAGCACTCGGAGGTGAATACGGAGGAGCCGCAACTTATATCGCCGAGCATTCGCCAGACGAAAAACGTGGTTATTATACAAGCTTCATCCAAACGACTGCAACACTTGGTCTATTTGTTTCCATCGGGGTAATACTATTAACCCGCTCGACTCTTTCTCCTTCTGACTTCAACGATTGGGGCTGGAGAATTCCTTTTTTACTTTCCGCATTTTTAGTTTTAATTTCCTATTATATACGTATCCGATTAGAAGAATCTCCTTTATTTCTCGAAATGAAATCATCGGGGAAAACATCGCTTAACCCCATTAAAGAAAGCTTTGGAAATCGAGCCAATCTCAAGCTAGTATTAATCGCGCTCTTTGGAGCAACTGCGGGACAGGGAGTGATTTGGTATACAGGACAGTTCTATGCGTTAAGCTTCTTAGAAAAAATTCTAAAAGTAGAATACACAACCGCCTACACAGTAGTTGCCGTAGCACTCGCTCTTGCGACTCCTTTCTTTATATTCTTCGGAAGTCTCTCTGATAGAATTGGTCGTAAAAAAATCATCATGACCGGTTGTATCCTAGCGGCTATTCTATATATTCCACCATACTCCGCCATGGCTCGCTTCGTAAACAACCCATTTATGCTAACCGTATTCGTATTCGTGCAAGTCTTACTTGTCACAATGGTCTACGGTCCAATAGCCGCTTTTCTAGTAGAAATTTTTCCAACTCGCATTCGCTATACTTCTATGTCTTTGCCCTATCATATCGGCAACGGAGTCTTCGGCGGCTTAACACCGTTTATCGCTTCAAGCGTAGTAGCGGCTACAGGCAACATCTATGCGGGATTGATTTATCCAATATCAGTTGCACTGATTACTTTTGTGATTGGATCTTTTCTATTGCCTGAGAGTCATAAGTTGGAGATTGAGAGGGAGTGATGGTTTGCGATTCTTCGGTTGCAACAATTTGTCATTCCCGATATCGCTTGGCGGTAGCAGATGCAAAGATACCGTATCGGGTGGAATATGAGGGGTGACATAGAAATATTCGGTTGTCATGGTGAACCTGTAGAACCATCGTGACTAGAAAAATTAGAATAAATCGTTAAAAAATAAAATGAAGGGGCGAAAGCGCTTTCGCGCCTTCATTTTATTTTTTCGCAATCTACGGATAACATATGTAAGTCAGTGAAACAAGATAATCAATGCCTTGCTTTCATTTTCTCATATCGCTTTTTCACAATCTCTTTATGATTTTCGACTTTCCAAATTGCGGTAGTAAATTCAATCGGGTAGTGAGCTTTTATAAAAGCCATTTGGTAGCTGATAAGGCAATGGGATATGGCTTGAGACTTACTGTAAGTATTCTCGGCTTGTTTTTCTAAGACTTCCCAAATAGAAATTAAATCTTTTCCTAATATTCCATTTTCATTTCCAAGTTTTAGAAATGTATACTTTATCTCTTCTAATTTATCAGGATTTTTACTTTTAAAAATCTTAACAAATTGAGATGCATCGTATAGACTAATGCCTATTAGCTCATGAATGATTTCAGTAACTTGCTCTTGAAAGACTAAGATCCCATAAGTTTCTTTGGTGTGCTTATCAAATACAGAATGAATTTTTTCGATTTCGTTAAGATTTAACCGGTTTTGAATATACTTATCCAAGATACCTGAATTAATTTGACTGGGACGATACAAGGAATGAAGAGTATAAAGATGAGTAAATGTTTCTGGCTTTAAGCGATGTAAAGATTCTCTCATTCCATTGCTTTGAAATAGAATTATATTTTCCACTTTTCCGTCTTGATATAGCGCATACGTATTTTTATCCTCTAGAGAAATCTTTTTCAAATCAAAGTATCTGCCTTCCTTTCTAGAAATTATTTTTACTGCCTCTGCGATTATATCTACTTCTCTAAAATAATATAGATTCAAATTTGGATTAAGGTTTATACCTACTTTTATAAATTTTACTTCTTTAGCAATTCTAGCTGCCTCTAGTTGAATTTGTTCGTAATAATTTTTATTCAAATACTTTCTGATTAATCGAAAGTTTCCAAAATTAATCCAAATAGACAAAATGTCTTTACCATAATCTGACTGAAAAATCTGTTCAGGGATGAGCCCCCAATGAATTGGATCGATTTTTGTAATTCCTAAAATATAATAAAATCTCTCTGCCGAGTCCCGTCTTCCTAATTTCTGTAAATTCAAATTCTATTTGCTTTTTTAATTCTTCTGTTAGAATAGAATACTTCTGTAAAACTTTTCGTTCCACATTCTCTTTTAGTTTTAGAAATAGTTCTTCTTCGCTTAGGGCAAGTATTTCTTTCGGCTTCATTGAATTCTCCTGCAAAATAGACTAGCATAAGCGAGGTAATATATTCGGAAAATCATTTTCCGGAAAAAGAAGATAGTTCATGTTAGATTGTTAGAAATGAGGATAATGAATTGTTAAATGACTATAAAAATAATCTAAACCTATTCTATTTTTTCTTAGAGCATCAAAGTTTTTCTAAAAAGCCAGATAGTATTTTTACTAGAAATGAAAAGATTTTCAATCATCCTTTATTACAAGACTATTTAGGAAAATCTTTTTGTAATTTTCTATTAGCGTTAAATTCTTTATTCAAAAACAAGCAATTTCAGGACAGGGCTTCTATGCTCATGAGCGCTGAGTTAAGTCAGATCATTAGTTTTAATACTGTAGTGTATTATCTTTACCAAGATATTGATAGTAAAATGCTACTATCTGAAGAAGACAAAAATAAACTTAGACGTTTACTCATTAAAATGATTCATGCAATTGCTTCTTTGAAAGATATTCTAGATTTTCTTTTAATGCATAATCATAAAAAGGGAGCTAATTTTATTTTTCCGAAGTTTAATTTCAAGCTTAGGCTATTTTACGTATTCTTATTTACTTATTATGTTTCCATTTTAATACTTTCTCCTTTGATTCCTTTTTTTGAACGTTACTATTCCAAAACTAAAATTTCCAATCCAAAAGAGGATGAGCTATGATTATAATTGATAAAGAAAAGTTAAGCGCAATGAGTATGGATGAAATTTACTTCGTCCTTGAAGAAGAACAATTTTTTATAAAATCCGAAAGGCTTATAAATGATCCTGAAATTCAAAGTTTAATCGGTAAATTGCTCTGCGATTATCTATTGGAAATTAATTGCCTATTCATAAATCGACAATTTGAAGCGCCCGGTTCACTGTCTATAATCAGCCAATTATTCATTCCAAGTAACAATATCATATCTAATTTGCAAAAGAAAATAAAAAATGAATTTCAAATTCTGAATAGCGAAGTAGAAGATTTAATCTGCACTACCATTATTTTTAAGCTACTCGCTGATGATTTCTACAATAAATTGTTAATTCGAAATAGAAAGAAAAATCTAAAAATGTAATCACGGAATGCTACTAATTTCCTATTCGGAAAATCTTTTTCCGATAAATAAAATCTATTATGCTACACTGCAAGAAAAACGAGGTATAAAAAAAATGATTCTTGCAACAACACAAGATGCTCTTCTTTCTAAAGTTCTATTTACTATTGGCGCTTTTATTGGTTTGCTATTTCTTTCTTTCCTTTACATCGGAAAAATAAAAGACGATAAAAAAGCAAACTTACTCGCTATCTTCGGCATTCCCTTCGGATTACCCATTATCCTCGGATCTATTCTTTCTATAATCGAATATTTCACAGATATTTATGGATACAAAGAAAATTCCTTTTGGGAATTATATAGCGTAACCGTTCTAATCTGCTTCGCTACAGTTATGTGCTTTTCGGCATCCTTCTGGCTATTCAACCGTTATGCGCTAGGTCTGCGTCTATCCAAATATAGAGATATGCGAACTGTGGCTTTAAAGACAATGTCGATTCCTATTGTGGTTATAATAGTGTTAGTCGCTGTGAAGGTATTTGCGGGGAAATAGAAAATTACCTATCCCCGACTTAGTATTTCTTGCAATAGTCTATACAATGAAGTTCCCTTTCCAAGACGGAAAGGGGATAATCGTTATTGTTTTTAAGAAGTAAAAAATATCGGGATGGGTAAACGTCAACGAAGTGAATCCTATCAAATATTCAAATTGATTGAAAAAATTATTTAAAGTTTTTTTCATCCAGCTTAATTGATATATCCTCATATATAAATTTCAATTTTGAATCTTTATACTTTTCAGGAGGGGCGGTTGTAAAATTTGAGCCTGCATCCCCAATCCAACCTTTTTTTAATTTTAATTTTTCTATCATTTTTTTCTGCAAATAAGTTTCCAGAAAATGAACTAACTCTACCGGATCATCCTCTGGGAGAGATGTGATATAAGAAAATGAAATACATACATTACTTAAAAACAATCCAATTTGTTCCACAAATAATTTGTCACCTGTAAAAATCGGCGGTTCCCAAAAATTGTCTTTACTAAAACCCTCTAACATAAAACAATTTGCATCAGTCACTTTCGTTACATCTTTTTGAAACCAATACTTACCATTTGCATAATCCTCAATTTCCTGCCATACTCTTCCGAGAATATTATACGACGTTGCGGTTGACTTTCCTATATAGAATGGTATTTCACTATTACCGTAATGATAAAAATAAATCCCATTTCTAAGTTTTTCATTGTTTTGAAAATACGAGTATAATTCATCCCAAGATGGATCAGTTTTATCATTCTTTTCATCCTTCTTAAAATTTGGATAAATTGTATTTGCCTTTAACTGTCTGTGTAAGCATATTTCAATATTCATATATATCTCCTTTACTCCTAAAATCATTTTTACACAAATTCCTTTTCACTTTATAAATAATTTCCATCTTATATTATTTGAACGAGTATTTCACAAGGAAAAATTTTGCCCGATCTTTCTAATTATTTAAAGTATCTTTGTCAAGACTAATTTAAAGAAAATAAACTTAGTGCCTCAGCGGCAAAATTTCACGCCGCAAACCCAATCACTCTCTTCTCCCCATCAAAATCAAACTTCTCTTCTTTTAAATTATAAATCTCTGCAAGAGTCATAGGCTTGTTAGTCTCATATTCTAAATTTAAACTCTTGAGAAGATAATTAGACTTATCCACAGTCAATGCCCCGAACTCATACAAAGCTTTCAATCTGCCTTTTCGCAGTAGTGCTCTGTCGATTCGTGACAAATGTGTGTTAAACGTGCAAATGAATTGAATACCTAAACCTTCTCCAAGAAGTCCGTCGGTTAAATTTAGAATCATAGAGATAGCAGAATTATTTTCTGAATCTCGCGATACAATTAGGTTTTCAGCATCTTCTATTACGAAGATTGAATTTGGATTGTCGATTAGAAATTTTGTGAAGACAGGCAAATCCAAGTTACCTGCTATATTTGGACTAATAAATATAACATTCTTTTTTATAGAATGGATAAGTCTACGAATGTAGGTTGATTTGCCTGTTCCAGGTTGACCGTAAAATAGGAATAAGCCGCTCTCTCTTTCTGCTTTTAATTTTTTTAGAATATTCAAATGCATTCTAATTAGATCATCATTATAATGTGTTCGAATTTTCATTTTCGGTTTTTTGATTTCAATTGATTTTTTATCTAGGCCTTCTCTTACAGGAATGATAAGATAAATAAAGTTCTTATTCGAATAAATCTCTTTAAAATGAAGCAAATCAGTAGTAATCTTCATCGCTTCGTTTTCATTGTTTTGATTATAATTAATATAAACCTTACTAAAATAATCATCGCCGTTCGCATCAAAAGTATAATACGTTAGTTCTATAATGATATTATTTTTTAAAATATAAATCATTTGACTAACTTCGAATTGACTTTTTTCCGCGTTATATCCTTCCCTCTTATGTATAAATAATATACTCTCAGAATTTTTTTTATTTATATGCTCTATAAGTTTTAATGTATTTGCTGTAGTAAAAACTTTAAGACTTGGTAAAATGCCAAAAATTCCATAGTATAACCGAACAGATTCATTACGCATCGCTCTCTCTTCAAACAAACCTAAGAGAGTTGAAGATATCTTGCCTCCTGCATGAATCCTTTTTATTTTATTCAATTCCCGGAATTCCAAAAACTTCTTTCTAAACTTTTTTATATTTTCAATCACAAATTGCATTTAGCCTCTCCTTATTGTTTCAAAGAGTGATTGTATCAGAAAAATAAAATTTATTCGGTAAATCATTTTCCGATTGAATTATACTTATAAGAATAGAATTTAAACTATGCCCAAAGATACCACAACCAAACAAGAGCGAATCGTAATTGCCCTCGAATACGCTTGTCTTTTGTATTACGAATGGAATAGCGGCAAGAAAAAGAAACTGGATAATTTCTATGAATTTCTAAACTCATTTGATGCAATGGTTAGGCAAGAAAAAGAGAAGATTCCTGATCCGCAGAATCTAGAGCGCAATTATAGAAATTATCTTTCCGATCTTGAGGCTAATTATGATATAACGGTATCTTTAAAGAAGAAGAGTATTCAATATAATTCATCAAATTCTTTAGAAGAAACAAGTCTCGATGTCCTTTCCTTTTATATTAAACATGCATTTCAAGGACAAAATGAAATTCACAATGATTCCTCTATTCAAAAATTTTTACGATATCGGCTTATGTTAAACACAAAAAAAGAAGAAGGCTTTCTTATGGAGCTTTTGTATTCCTTTGTTTTTATACGATATGCGATAAAGTATAAACTAAAATTAGAATGTAATTATAAAAAGTTAATGAGCACAGATATTTCTGTCCGTAGACTTTATCCGCTTCATCTATCGACGGATGCACAGTATCTGACTTTTATCGCAAATGACACAAAGGACAATCTACGAAAACAATGTATTCTCGCAAATTTAGAATTGAAGTCAAACTATTCTCTTCTAAATGAATTTAGAAAAAATCAAAAGAAATCAGAAAAGTTTAATTTTAAAAAATTCAAAGAGTCCAGTGAAGGTAGATTTCATAGAGAAGAAGTGCAATTCAAGATTAGAATCTCCAATTTTTCACTGGAACATTTACTTCTTAATTATGATTTTCCCGTAAAAATATTAGAGGACAAAGGAATTTGGAAGATAATCGAGATTATCTCCACAGATGAATTAGAATTACAAAAAGCTTTATTCGGCTACGATACGTTTGCACAAATCTTAGAGCCTAAAGAAGCAGTTACTAGGTTTAAGGAAAAACTCACTCGAATTTTGAAAGAATATTAGATAACTAATGACTTAGTCAAAGCTAAATAAAAACCAATCATACTCACCCCTCAAACTTATCGCAACCCTGATGCTCAAAAGTTAAAAGTCCTACTCGTGGACTTGCATGATTCGCACAGATTCCCCAGTCTGCTCCGAGTTTGCCTGGTAGTTTAAGAAAATGCTTACAGCCAGAAGAACAGTCTCCACTATCACGCTCTTTTTCTCCATAAGGCTCAAAATCAGAAGGTAGATGGCGGCAAATAGAGTGTAACTTTTCATGGAGATCATTCTTCTCATCCCTGTCTTTTCCAAGGAGATAAAGATAGTTATCTGCGAACGATTCAAAGATAGACTGTAAAGTTTCTTTATTTTTATGAGAGAAAGTAAATTCCTCTCGTATATGATTGATTCTAAAATCATATTTATTTGTTTCTGTATTATGAGTAGCTAATCCAAGTATGCCCCTATAATTAAAATGAAGCGGTGGATTCGGATCGGGTTCTCTTTCTTCTCTTTCTGTATGAGAAAAAATCTCTTGCTCTGTTTCATTTGTTTCGGGATTACGGGTATAAACCGCTTTTAGTTTACGATCTTCGATTTCTATCCAGACTTTTACATAAACACTTTCGGACTTTGAACTACACCCTTCACAATGAAAACTTTCGGGAATAAAATAATGTCCGGAATACTTTGGGACTTCATCTCCAATAAAAAAACTCTCCATACTACTTTCGAATTCTTTTGTTTGAATCTCTGCTAATCCCAATGTTTTATTGGTTCGATAAGCTTCAATTTTTTCAGGCGTATCCGTCTGTGCAATCCAAGCATCGACATCATCAAAGCCGGCTTGCCTTGCCCACATATCTTGAAAGTAAAACTTTGTATTCCCTTTTAAAAATTCTTTTCTTCTATCTAACTGAAATTGTTTGTGCTCTGCAATTTCTTTTTCTGCTTGTTCCAATGTCA
The DNA here is from genome assembly GCA_016708435.1 of Leptospiraceae bacterium. Taxonomy (NCBI): domain Bacteria; kingdom Pseudomonadati; phylum Spirochaetota; class Leptospiria; order Leptospirales; family Leptospiraceae; species Leptospiraceae bacterium. The sequence goes on from JADJFV010000008.1 coordinate 102,043, forward strand.
TTGGACTGTAATGGTATTCTTTGCCACAATAAGGGCAATCCAATTCAGCATAAATTGTATCAAACATTCCCATAGGTCAACACCTCACTTTAGAAAAAATTGTCAGATTAATTGAATCAAACCGAGGAGATTGCAGAGTTCGTGAAATTTTACTCTTTACTCTGCGCACTCAGCGGTTAATACTTTTTTACCTCTAAGAATAAGCCTTCTTAATTTGGTCTTTGTATTTTTCATTAATCACATGACGTTTTAGTTTCATGAGATTTGTCATTTCATCGCCTACTTCAAAAGGTTTTGTGATGAGGAAAAACGGGCTTACCTGTTCAAATGATTTGAATCCGTGTGCAGAACTGTTTAGAGTTTTAATTTCTTTTTTATACAAATCTAAAACTTTTTGGTTGGTGACTAACGCATTATCGTCTGTCTCTGTGACCATATTATCTTTTGCCCAGAGTTTGAGTTTTGCGAAATCTGGAACAATGATGGCACCTAGATTTTTTTGATCTTGACCGATTACCATTACTTGACTCACGAATGGAGATTCAGTGAGTTTATTTTCTATTGGGACCGGCTCTACGTTTTCTCCGCCTAACAATACTACTGTGTCTTTTGCGCGACCAGTGAGAGTGAGAGTGTCTTTAAAATTAATCATTCCCAAATCTCCGGTATCCATCCAACCATCTTTGAGTGCCTTGTTAGTCGCTTCCGGATTTTTGAAATATCCCCTCATGACTTGAGGACCACGAATGTAAACAATTCCTTTTGCTCCTCTTGTGCCTTCAATCGTTCCATCCAATTTTACATGAACAAGCACTTTTCCTGCGAAGTCACGAATCTGCAATTCGGATTTCGGTGCGACCACGCCAACGGATCCCATGATGAGATGTTTAAATGTGCGAACAGATATTACGGGTGACGTTTCCGTCATTCCATATCCTTCTAATACTTTAATTCCTATATCATTGAAGAATGCATCTACATGACTTTGCAATGCTCCTCCACCAGAGCAAGTGGCTCGCAAATGTCCACCTGTGGCTAATCTTATTTTTGATAATACAACTGCATCTAAAATCAAGTAAGGAATAAAAGTGAGGATAATCACTATTATAGACTTGATTCCATGTAACAAGGATTCAATTGGATTTCTACCCACTAGATCAATTTCGTTTCCGAGTAGAAATCTTACTGCTGCATGATAATTCTTAGAGAAAAAATAAGCTGTATCAAAAATCTTTTTTCTTACAGCAGGAGTTTGCTTTGGATCATTGAGTCGATTGTAAATTCCTAGATAAATACTTTCCCAAAGCCGCGGAGCTGAGCCCATGAAAGTTGGTTTTGCTTTTCCGAAATCGTCTCGCATATCACGCACATTTGTAAAATAAGTTGCACTCCCAGAATAAATTGCAACATACATAAATGCTCTTTCAAAATATGCCATACTGGTAGGATAGATAAGAATCTGTCAGTCGGACCGCTTTCCATTAAGGGGGAAACATCGATTAGCTGGTGCATTGCATTGGAATGCATAAGCATAACTCCTTTTGGTTGACCCGTCGTTCCAGATGTATAGATTAAAGTTAATAAATCATCTGGCTTGATTTCCGAAATTCTTGCCTCTACTTTTTTTGATCCACTCTCTCTTAGTTTTTTTCCTTTCTCGATTAAGTCGTAAAGATTTAAAATTCCAGATTCACTTTTTGCCTTTGAATCCATCATGATCAATGTTTTAACAGAAGTCTTAGATTTTATTTTATTAAACTTTTCTAATACTTTATCGTTTTCAATAAAAAGTATTTTTGTTTCTGAATGATTTAAAATGTATTCCATTTCAGATTCTGTTACATCTGTTCCTCTTGGAACGTTAGCCGCTCCAGTCATAAGAACTCCTGCATCTGAAATCACCCACTCTAAACGATGATCTGCGATTACACCTACTTTGTCTCTCGCTTGTACTCCGAGATCAATCAAAGCCTCGCTTAAATTAAGTCCCATTTCATATATTTCTTTAAAAGATGTAGGGATATAATTCTTCTTTTCATCTTTTGAAAAAAAAGCAGGTTTACTTCCAAATTTTTCTGCTGATTCCCGATATAATTCTGCTATTGTTTTTGCCATAACGTTTAACCACTCTTGTTTATTATTACTTTTGCCAGTTTTTTTACTGTTTGAAAAAGCTGAGTTATTGTATATCGAATAATTTTTTTTATGAATGGAAATCTATTTAGATTTTATTTTATCGATGCAAGTTTCGAGGACTTTGTTTAAATGCATTTGATCTCGGATAAAGGCAATCTTAGGCCAGGTTGCGAGTTCACCTTTGTGAATGTATTCTTCAAATTCTTCTTGTGTAGGATTGGATACAATTTTTGCGACAGAGGAAAGAGTCATCGGATAATAGATGTTAATGTCACCTCGATATTCTTGGTCAATCATAGATCTTGCCTTGTCTACAATTGACAACCAAGGCATTTTTTCGGAGAGTCCAACTCCTATATCCATAAATTTAAGAAGTTGTGTTTGTAGAGTTGAGGCAATTAAATCTTCGACAAATGGTAATAAGCCGTTTTTCTTTTCTTCGTTTAGAAATGGAATTACATGTGGGTTTGCTTGCGATACAATAGAGCGACTAACATTGTGTAGCCGTATGATTCTCTGCATAGGAATATCTAAGTGAACTGAGCCATCAATCCATTTTTCCGATTCCATATAAGGAACCGTATTTCCATTTTTATTTTTTGCCCGAAGTACAACGGGTGGAAAAATTCCAGGGATAGCACAGGAAGCTAAAGCGCTTTGTTCGATTAGTAAATTTGGTGTGGTTAAATGATTTAATACTCTCGGTCTTTGACGTTTTCTTGTAGCAGATACGGAAATATTTAATACTCTTCCTGTTTTTTCAAATGCTTCTTTAAATGTATAATCTCCGATGTTACTGTGGATATGCTCCATTAGCTGCTTCGGATCCATTACTGAACCTTGATTAAAAATTTCCCCAGTTTCGTGCACTTTGATTGCTACTCGATGAATCTTTTTTGGATTTGCAAAAAAAATTGTTAGCTCTTCGTCTGTCTTACTGCAAGCAGCCGCGGCTATGATTGCTCCCATGCTGGAACCAGAAATAATTCTAGGCAATAATCCTTGTTCTAATAGAGCTTTTACGACTCCTAAGTGATAGATTCCAAACGAAGCGCCTCCGCTGAGCATAAGTGCTGTATTCCCGTGGATTCGATTTCCTTCTTGGAAGATTTTTAATTTATCATTGTCCGTAATTCCCGTAAAGGTATGATCGCAAATAAAATTAATCGAATCTTCAATCTCGCGAAAGTATTCAGAGATGATAAACTTAGTTCCAGAGTAAGCTTCTGTATACAACTGAGGAGAGTTTAATTCCCATGAATGCCTGGAAAGGCTTTCTTGGACAACACCGATTAGCCGCTGCCCATCTCCCGAAGCGCGTAATTCTTGCATGGTATTAATATGCTCACGAAGTAGCTGTGAATGGAAAATGTCAGACTCATCAAGCTTTCGCCAGGACATTTTATCTTCTGACTCATCAATTAGTTCTGCTATCGCAAGCCATTCGTTATAGCTTTCTGCTTTTGTTAAATCTTCTTCGGTCTTTTGTGGCATATAGCGATTTGCCTACTGAATCTTTCTAATTGCATTATTGCCCGTATCGAATACGTATAGATTTAAACCGTCAGACGTAATACCTCTCGGAGATTTGAATCTTGCAACGGTATATGTAGTCGAATTTGTGTAGCCTGAGTTGCTTGCAGAGGCTAATGTCTGTCCAGCTAATGTCGTCACAACACCGTCAGGCACTGTAATCTTTCTTATATTATGATTGCCTGTATCTGCAATATACAGATTAGTTCCATCAGTAGTCATTCCTTCTAAATCTCTAAATTTTGATCCACCGCCAGTTCCATCTGCATAACCTGCGCTACTTCCAACAAAGGATGAAAGCACCCAGGTTCCAATCGTAGTTTTTAAAATTTCATCAGCACCTGAATCTGCCAAGTAAAGATCCGAACAATGATTGTCATATTGCGTGGAGGTTAAGCTAGTCCTGATTGTGGTAATTGTAGAAACTGTATCCATTAGCAAGATCAATTTGTCTCAATCTGTTTGAAGGCTATTGTTCAAGAACATACAAAATATTATTGTATACCACTATTCCTCTTGGATCATTCAGAAGAGTAGAACTTGTAACAATCGTTTTCACAACTCCAGTGGTGATATGGACTCTACGAACACAATCGTTGTTATAGTCTGATAGATAAAGATAAGTTCCATCTGTAGTTAAAAATCTTGGATTATCAAGCTTAGCCGCAGTTCCAGTTCCATCTAGGGAACCTTGCGTTCCAGTTCCAGCCAATGTAGTCGTCACACCTGTCGCAATAACTACTTTGCGGATTCGATGATTGTATCTATCTGCTACATATAGATTTGTTCCATCCGTTGTTAAACCTTCGCCACCGTTGTATTTTACTGAATCAGGTGTGGCAGAATCAGCGTATCCGCTTACTCCAGTGCATCCAGAAGTATCCGCAGCACAAGGAGATCCGTTTAACGTAGTCACTCCCCCAGTTAAGGTAAGGGGATTTACAACTGTCCCGCTTAGTAATTCTCCTTTAGTGCAGGTTATGTCAACGTTAGTTATATTTGCTCCTGCGAGAGTGCCGGAGTCATTTGCAAGCACACAGATTTGATTCGTTGGTTGTGTCAGTATACTAACCGCATAAGTTGTCTTATCCGCAATGCTTGTTTTAAATGTATAGGAACCGTTAGCCGAAATAGTTAGGTCATCGCCTCCGTTGTTTTGGATAGTAAACGATTTCCCTGAGGCAAGTTGCGTAACAGTTCCTCCTATTGTATAGTTTGTAACAGTAGTAGGTGTTGGTGTAGAAGTAGAGGAGCCTGCCGAAACTAAAGGGAGCATTGCTTTGATCTGCGGAGAATCGTTAAGTTTGCAAGAGGATACAAATGTCAGCATAAATACTAGAAATAATTGTAACTGCAAATGGATTAATCGCAGAATGTTGCTGTTATTTTTATAAGTATTTTTTGTATTCATGGCTTTATTTTGAGAAATTCCCAAGCATTCTCGAATGATTAATCAAAAACTAATCTCATTTCTCGACTCTAGTTTATTTATACATATTCCATTTTTAAAATGTCAAGGCTTATTCATTTATCTGCAAAGTTTCTTTTCAACTAAATATGACAATGATTTTCGATATAATCTTACGCTTTTAAAAAAAAATGAATCATGAATGTTGTTATACTTTTTAAATGGTATACTAGTGGCTTTTCTTCTGCTTTTGTATTAGGTATTGGATTATTCGTTAAGAAAATAGGAATTGTAAATTGCAATTAAAGGAAGAGAAGTTTACCCAAAATTCATTTCTTCCGAAGATGGGACTATGAAACAAATTCCCTGTAATTCCTGTGGTGCAACTTTTTTTAAACATCTATTTCAAAAGAAAAGTAGTAAGGATGAAACCTTTCAAATTGTAAAATGTCAAACTTGCGGATTAGTCCAAGTAAACCCTCAGCCTTCTATGGAAGAAGTTGCAAAGTATTACTCTGATGATTATTTTACGAAAAGGACAGACAGGGGTTATGATAATTATTACTCAGATAAAATTCGATCGGAAATAGAAAGAGTTTTTAGATTAAACTTAGAGGACTTGGACTTTTTTGAATGGGTGAAAACTCTTTCCAAAACGAAACGAACGATTGATATTGGTTGTGCGGCAGGTTATTTTGTAAATTTTATGAAGAGTCAGGGCTGGGAGGCAGAAGGAATCGAAATTGCTGAAGGACCGGTTCGTTTTGCAAGGGAAGTTTTACAGTTACCGATAACTAAGGCAGATTTCTTAAATTGGGATAATGAAGTGAAAAAAAAATTTGAACTCATTACTCTTTGGGCTTCTATTGAGCATTTGCACAAACCTAAGGAAACTCTCGAAAAGATTTATTCCCATCTTGAACCGGGTGGTAGAATGATATTATCCACTTGTCGTTATGGAATCCTTGCTTGGATAACCGGTATTAACTGGAGATATATGAACGTTCCGGAACATCTTTATTATTATTCATTGAAAGGAATTATTAAAGAATGCGAAAGGATTGGGTTTAAAAAGATTTCATCAATTACTTATGGAAGTGGAATGACTGCACGTAAGAATTCCTCATTCTTCTACAGAACCGTCAAGAAATTTATGGATTGGTTTGTAAAATGGACGAATCAAGGCGATATGATGGCAATCCAATTTGAAAAATAGATCGACTTAATCATTTCATATAGGTTTTTGTAATTGTGAGCGCGTATATACAAAAAATTAAAGCTGAGTTTTTTCCAATTCGAATTTTGGATAAGTATTTATTTTCCGAATTCTTTTATACCTTCATTGGAACCGTTGTTATGCTTGTGGGGATTTTAATTATCTCGCAGGTGATGGATAATATGAAGACATTCATTGCTTCTAAAGAGTCCACTCTGCATATTTACCTTTTTCTTTTTTATAATCTTCCGAAAATGGCAACGCTCGTCTTACCTATGGCGCTTATGTTTTCCGTGTGCTTCGTAGTTGGTCAATTTAGCACAAACAAAGAATTGGTCGCAGCTATGGCGGCTGGCGTTTCATTCTATCGAATCGTGACTCCTATTTTTGTTTTCGGTGGGTTCATGTGGATATTCATGCTGTTATTGAGTGAAGTAGTGGTTCGCCCTTTCAATACTTTAGCGGCTTACGAGTATTCACTCATACAAAAAGGTGTTGGAACGAAAACAGACTTAGTCTATCAACTTCATATCAAAGGTAAAGAAGGATTCTATTATGTATATTGGTATGATGCTCCGACTAAATCAGTTCGCGGTGGGTTTAATTACATTAAACTCAATCAGAAAAATTTAGCGGAATATGTTATTTCTGCGCAGAATGCAAAGTATAACGAGACGGAGAAGAACTGGAAGCTTGAAAAGATTGAAGAAATCTACTTTGATGAAAAGATGAAGGTTCAAAGTTATACACGCTACAATGAAAAGATTTATAATTTTCCTGAGTCAGCGGATTATTTCTCTAAGCCGCGTAAGAAAGTAGAGGAAATGAACTTATTTGAATTATCCGCAGAAATTGAAGTCAGAAAAAACAAAGGAGTTCCGTTTTCTGACTTAGAAGTAGAGCGTCATGCGATATTTGCAGTTCCCATTATGTGTTTGATTGTTGTAATTATTGGAGCAATCGCAGGGGCTTACACGACGAAATCTGCAGGTGTAATGTCTTTGGGTATTAGTGTAGGCGTTGTTTTCTTGTATTACATTATGTATTCAACTGGAAAGTCATTGGGGGAAAATGGGGGTATACCGCCGTGGGTGGCGGTATGGTCTACTTCCATTTTCTTTTTTGGTGTATCTTATTTCTTGTATAAGAAATTTAATCTTTGATTAAGCGCTCTACGTTTCTTTGAGAAACATGTGTTACGGGGGGTTGTGACTTCTTGATGCTATTTAGTTTGTCAGCATAATTATCAGATCCGTGTCCTAAGCCAATGGATTGAATGTTTTCGGATTCAATTTCTACTGTCCTAATTTGCTCGGTTACAAATCTTTTGTGTGCATTTATTTTTTCGACTAACTGTTGCTTTTCTTGCACGAGTTCATCGATTGATTCAGTGAACAAAGGTGTTGTGCCAAATAAAATACTAGAGAACTCAGAAGGTTGAATGCTTTCCTTTTCTAGAATTCCCAGTTTAGCTTGCTCTCTTGATAATTCATTTTGTAGCTTGCTAAGTTTACTTTGCAGCACATGGTATTTTGCCTGAATCGATGTGCTAAATACTGTTGACTCTGTCTGAGGAGTCATGTCGGATAATATTGTTTTGTCTTTGCGGTCTGACGCATTTTTATTTTTGATAATGTTGTCTACAGACGAGATGAAAGTTCCAATTGTTAAATTCATTTTTTTCTCCTGGATCTAAAAATATTCTCCTAAATATTTAGAGATACACCTATCTAACTCATCGGCAAACTTACAGATTCCGCAGAATTTTTTTTAAAAAAAAATAAGAATTAGGAGTTTTCTGTTATTTGCCCCTTTTTTATGAATGTTTTTTTGGGAATAATGAATACTATGTCCTTTAACGGGGATTTACCATGAATGTAGATTGGGATCGAATAAACTCATTTATCGACGAAGAGAATGCGGAAGAACAAGAATGGCTCAAGGACATGATCGTAACACTCATATCTAGCTTTGAAGAGCGGCTAATCGAATTAGACGCAATTATGTCTAAAAAGGACAATGTCGGTCTAATCGCTATACTTCACCAGATGAAGGGGATAGCGTCAAACTTTGGATTGGAAAGACTTAGGCAAATCATCTCAGCCGCAGAAGTATTTGCTAAAGCGAATAATACAGATTCTGCTCTCAGGGAAGTATTCAAATTATCCCCGATTTGGGCTGATACCAAGGCAGAGTTAAAAACAAAATTAGACATCTAAAAAAAAGACTATTTATGTAATCGCTTAGTGCAAGGTGAGTTATGTAGTATTAGGAAACTATTTTTAACTCTTTAAATAAAATAGGATTTGTTTTGATTATGTATAAAATTCTCTGCGCCGGTCCCTGTGGAATATTTCTTCCTGATTCCCAGGCTTCCACTGTTTTTTTAGAAACTCCTAACGCTTTTGCAAAAAGATTTTGAGAAAGATTAATTTTTTTGCGGATAATCTTGATTTCATCCTTCTTATAGCTAGTCAAGGGCATAATCGACATTTTGTGCTCTACTACGGAGAGTTTATTTCCCTTCGCGTGAGCTAATGCCTGATTTAATCCTTTGATAATACTTGAGCTGATCTCGGTCGATGTTCTATTTTTTTCTTTTGCTTTTTTCATTGCCTGATCCTGTCACCTCGAACAGCTTCATCGTGAGAGTTCTATCTTGCTTCCCACGATACGATTTTGTTCCAGCGTCTTCGCATACTATCGTTATATTGCCAGATAGATTTCTCACACCACCCATTGGCTTAGTCTTAAATCCAACCGCAAAGCGGTGTTCGAAATTGCTAATTCGAATTCCACCACTCTTGCCCATCCCCGGCAAAGCCCATCTCATTTTTCGTAAACCTCCCGTTCCAGAAATAACTTTTCCATATTGCGGGTTTACTATTAAAAATGTTTCTAATTCTCTTAAATCCCCATCGTCAAATCCAATGCCTTTCCATAAAGTATCGAATTCCTTCAGTGAAAAAAAAATTCTTGTCACAAAAATACTCTATCCTACTCAGTAGGGTTGAGTCAAGTTTAATTTTCTGGATCACTTTGTTTCCCATTTAGAAAGGGATACTTCTTTAATGCATTTTCAAAATCAAGTCTAGTCTTGAATGGCCAAAATTCGAAATCGCCAGTTTGTTTGAAAAGTTCAAATTCTTCTTCTCTTTTCAATCTTAAATTCTTAGAATGTTTTCCTAAAGTTAGAAAATTTTTGATAATATCTTTAAAGGTGATAACGGGAATTGATGCTTTAAAATAATCCCATTGGTATTCCTGTTCAGAATGCAAAAATAAAATAATCCGCGCAACTTCTTTCATTTCTTCATCGGAAAGTTTATACTTTTTAATCATTTTATGAAAATGCACATCGCTATACAAGCACCAAGAATATTCCAGAATTGGTCTCATCGTTCCATCATCAACGGAGCATTCTTTTGCTCTGTAATATTGTTCAGGGAGCCAACCATAAGTTACATCATCAGCAAGCCTATCTTCAAATTCTTGATTCCAAATTTGTCCAGTACATAAGTGTCTCAAATGCATTGCTAGTTTTTGACGTCTTTCATTGTCTATCATAACGAATCATCTCTTGTATAAAATTGTATTTCCATTGTTTAGAAATTTAGTCAACTTTAAATATTATCATGTAGCTAAAGTCCATTTACCCCTATCTTCGTGCTTGCACTGAGCTTGTCGAATGTGTCAGCGATCGACTCGTCGTCAATAATTTTTGCATAAAAATTATTGACGGTAGAGGAGAGCGCGACCTGCGATTTATTGCGATTAAAGTCGCAGGGGACACCCGAAATTATTATCTGCACAAATTGACATGCTGGATAGAAAATATAACATCGGTGCACTCGGTGTTCATCGGTGGTATTCTTTTAAAGTGTTCTCTGTGGCAATTTTTTAACTAGAATTCCTACCCCTTTCAAAAATCTTGGATGCAAAAGGAATTATATATGATAAAAATCTTTGGAGTGCATAAATCATTTGGAAGTCAGTTGTTATTTGATGACTTGAGTGTGGCAGTAAATCGTGGGGAAAAAGTAGGATTAGTCGGAAGAAATGGTCACGGCAAATCGACGTTATTCCAAATGATTTTAGGAAACGTTGAGCCCGATAAGGGAACCGTTCAAATTCCAAAGAATTATAAAATTGGTCATCTAGATCAGCACTTGAAATTTACAAAACCAACCGTGCTAGAAGAATGCTCTCTCGGTCTTCCTGAAGGCGAAGAATATGAAACATGGCAAGTCGAGAAAATTCTTTTTGGTCTTGGATTTTCAGAAGCGGATATGGAGAGAAGCCCAAATGATTTTTCTGGTGGTTACCAGATTCGAATGAACCTTGCAAAACTTTTAGTATCAAGACCAGACATGCTAATGCTCGACGAGCCAAATAACTATCTCGATATCGTAACGATTCGTTGGCTTGAAGAATTTTTACGCGAATGGGAAGGGGAGATAATCCTTGTTACCCACGATAGAAGTTTTATGGATGCAGTCGTTTCACACGTTGTTGCCATTCACCGCACCAAAGCGATTAAAGTTCAGGGAGATACAGAAAAATTATACACTCAGATCAATGAAGCAGAAGAGCTTTATGAAAAGACCCGTCTCAATGAAGCCAAGAAACGCAAGCAAGAAGAAATCTTCATTGCCAAGTTTAAGGCTAAAGCAAGTTTTGCGAGCCGCACCCAGTCCCGTGTGAAGAAACTTGAGAAACAGGGTGAGATGAAAGCGTTAGACGTAATAGAAGATTTGGATTTATTTTTTAATGCTGCTCCCTTTGGGGCTAGTCAGATGTTATCCTCTGATGGAATTTCTTTTTCTTATACCGGAAAAGCTCCTTTCTTAGTGGAAGATTTTACACTCAGCGTAGGCAAGAGAGATAGAATTTGTATCATCGGTAAAAACGGAAAAGGAAAATCTACACTTCTAAAAGTTCTTGCCGGCGAATTACAGCCAGTATCCGGCACAGTCAACAAGCATCCATCTCTAAAAGAAGGCTACTTCGGACAAACCAACAAGCTAGACATGGATGATAGCAATACGGTTGTAGAAGAAATCAAAAGTGCAGATAAATCCTGCACAGAAAGCATTGCTCGCAATATCGCAGGTGGTCTTATGTTCTCGGGAGACACTGCCTTAAAGAAAATAAAAGTTCTTTCGGGTGGAGAAAAAAGTCGTGTGCTCTTAGGGAAAATCCTTGTTACCCCCTCAAACTTATTATTTCTCGATGAGCCAACCAATCACTTGGACATGCAATCGTGCGATTCTTTAATTGAAGCAATTGACCAGTTTGATGGTTCTGTAATCATGGTTTCCCACAACGAAATGCATTTGCGAGCCGTTGCCACAAAGCTAATCGTATTTGATAAAAATACAATTAGCATATATGACGGTGGATACGATGACTTCTTAACTGATGTTGGTTGGTCAGACGAAGATATCTAAAAAATCCCTTTCCATTTTAGAAGTCCTGCAATTCCAAGCACTGGCAGTCCATAAAAAAGATTTTCCGGTGTTTTAGAAATTGCTTGAAAGTATGATTCATTCGAAAGAGAAATTTTAAAGGATTTTTCTTTCGCATAACGTCTTTCGTGTTCCTGAAATAATACAGGCCAGCCGGATGGAAGGATATATAGCAGCTTATCTAGATTATCCCGCCAAGTATCGCCTAACTCTTCTAACCAATAAGGATCTTTTCCGTATTCTTCCACAGCCATATCTAGTTCTGTTTGCATTTGAAATTGAACCGTATCTCGCAAGAAATGAATTTCTTTTTTCTTTAATTTTTCAATCGGCTTATCAGTCATTTCATAAACCTTAATCGTCTTTCCCCGGAAATAGGTAAGCTTAGAAGGCATTCCAAAATAATAAATCCAGGGTTGCAATGCGACTAACGGTGTGATAGGTCCTACCGGTAAAAATGGAATTCCAATTTTATTCACAAGCTTATTAAGTTCATCGTTTCGATAACTATAAGGATTGATGTATTCGCCATTAACCACTGACACAGGAACAATATCCGTTTTATACTTGATTGCCATTCGAATAAAAGAGCTAGAAAATTGTTGTAGTTGGTATCGTTTGTCAAAACCTTTTCCGATTCCTGCAATTCCTTCTGGATAGATTAATACATTAGAATCTTTCAAATTCATCATCGTATCAAAATTTTCCAGAGTTGCGTCTACTCCGCCGACTCTCCTCCAAAAATCATCTACAAAATAAGGCTGCATATAACGGGAAGCGGATAACGCAGGAGCAGTGAGTGCTCTGAGAGAATTCTTGATTTGAAAGTTATTCTTTTGAAAAATTCTACCTACAAAAATAATTGCATCCCAGGGAAAAGTCATTCCGGAGTGATTCGAAATATAGATCACCGGCGAATCGGGATTATTCCTTTCCGGAACTGTTTCAAAATTGATTAGTCTGGAACGAAAATAATATTTATCAATGGGATCTAAGATATTGATCGCCATGCTTTTGAGATAATCAAAATCAAAGTGTTTGTTGATTGCGTCGAGGTTGGAAGGATTTGACTCCGAGCTATTCAATGTTTTCTTTAAGTGTATATCCATGGCTCAGTCCTTTAAATAATTAAATTTGATATAATCAAAATCAGCTAGCGACAACTCTTCATTAAACGCTATATTAAGTGAAGTAGCGAAATTAAGATTCTTTCCGATTTTTAAAAGATGTTTGCGATTACTGCTTAGAGGTTTTGATGTTCTTACAGTGCCATCTTTTTCAAAGGTTCGGTCTTTAATTATAAACGAAATTTTAATTTTGTCACCCACTGAGTGTTTTAGAATCGACATAGCCATGACTCCGCCGGTTCCAATATTTTGTATGTAACAGTCTTTTTCTATCTCACCATTTTCATTTTTAAAATCGCTGAATGCTTCAAGCGAGAATCGCGGGGCTTTTCTTTTTTCTGAAAAATTATTTGCCATATATGTAGTCCTTGTATTCCGATTATCAATCGACAATGGAATCTAAGTTACAACCTAGAAAATAAGTTTAAAAATTGCAAGATAAATAGAAAAATTTATTCGATTCAAATTCTTGGTTTGTGCAGTGTTGATTTTAAATATCAGTTTTTAATTGTATCGGATCGGTTGATAAATGACTTATCCGATATAGTATTATATTTTCTTGACTCTGTATCGGATAGGCATAATTTTGACCTATCCGATACGATACAATATGAAACCAAAATTACTCAAAAGTCTACTTGGTAAGAAAAAAGAATTAGATAAATACCGACCTCTAGATAAAGCAATTGTAGACAAATTACGAGAACAGTTTTTGGTTGAATGGACATACAATTCCAATGCCATTGAAGGAAATACTCTTACGTTACAAGAAACCGAGCTAGTTTTAAGAAATGGAATTACCATTGGAAATAAAAGTCTGCGGGAACATTTTGAAGTAATTAATCACAAAGCAGGAATTGATTTTATTTACAATACAATCAAAAAGAAAACCAAATTAAGTAAAACTTTAATTCTAAATTTGCATGAATTGATTCTTACAAAGATAGATGATGAGAACGCGGGAGTTTTTAGGAGAACACAGGTTCGAATTTTAGGCTCAAGGCATATTCCGCCTAATCCTCTAAAGATTAACTCACTCATTGAAGACATGGTCGGTTGGTATTACGAGCATTATCCGCAGATGTCTGTTCCAGAGCTTGCCGCCTGGGTTCATTTTAAGTTTGTCCATATTCACCCCTTTATCGATGGGAATGGAAGAACAGCAAGGCTTATCATGAATTTGATTCTAATGCAACATGGTTATCCGCCGGCAGTAATTTTACATCTAGACAGAAAAAAATACTACCGAGTATTAAGAGAAGCAGATTCAGATAAATTTGATTCGTATATGGATTTTATTGGGAGGTCAATTGAGAGATCTCTCATTATTTATTTACAAGCGGTTACTCCCGTTAAGCCGAAGTCGAAGCAGGGATATATTTCTTTAAGTGAGGCAACAAAGTATTGCGATTATTCGATGGAGTATCTCTCACTACTTGCTAGAAAAGGAAGATTACCCGCAGTCAAATTAAATCGAAATTGGATGACTACGCGTGAGGCGGTAGAGAATTATATAGCAGAACTAGGAAAATAGAGTTGTATTTGACTTATAGACTTAGTTAAAAAAACAATACGATAGAGAATAAATGTCATGGTGAGTTTGTCGAATTCAATCTCTATCAAATAAACCCGTTCGACAGGCACAGGGTGACATTTTTACCCAATTCATAATTAAGGAAATTAAAATGAAATTTTTTCTTACGATTTTATTAACTCTATTTAGCTACTGTTCTTCCGTGCAAGTTGTAGACAAGACTGCAGATACCGTTCCCGGATTTACTCCTATTAAAGATAATGAATTAGCAAACCGTTATGCGCCACTTCTCGCGATAGGCTCAGAGCATGGTGATCCATTTGCAATTTATTACAGAGCTAGCAAGGATTTAGAGGGTAACACGCATATAACCTATCATTACTTTTGGGAAAAGGAAGAAAATACTCATTCAGGAACGGGACCTTTTTTTAGTAGGAACATTTACACCGGAGGTATTAAATTACAAAAGACTATGTTTGGTAAAGGAGACATTGAACAAGTTTCTTTTATCATTGACTCTTATGGGCGAATAGGGCAAGTCGAGTATGAAACAGCGGAAGACTATGACCCGAGCAAATTCGGAGTAAAGCATAAAACAATACTTAGAAAAGAGCAACATAAAGAGCCTGTCGTTTTTAAAGTAATGTCATGGAATCATCTATTTGATTTTGTGGGGGATAATGCCGGTAATTCGTCTGATTACCTTCGTATAACACCTGTTTATTTCAATCAAAAGCTTTGGGAAGAATATGAAATGGTAAAAGAGAAAGAATCTTTCTTAAGTAGAAGTCGAGCACATAAACCTTATGAAATAGAATTTGTAGAATAAGGCTAATTAATAGTAGCCCATGTCGCTCATAAAAGAAAAAGGAATTGTTGTATCGAGTAAGTTAGTAGGAGAAGCAGATGCACTCATTACTCTTCTTGGAGAATCGGGCAGTAAAGCAAAGTATAGGCTCAAAGGAATTAAAAAAAGTAAGAACCGTCCGATTATAGCCAGTGAGACGGGGTCTTATATTAGCATTGATTTTTATTTGCATAAGAATGAAGAAATTCACAATGTAAAAGAAGTGAGTATCATAGAGCGATTTGAAAATCCTAAAGCGACTTACGAGGGTTATCTGCTAGTTACCTATTTTTGTGAATTGATAGATACCGTTTTACCGAATGGAGATTCTCACGCTAAATGTTTTGAGCTTTTTTATGCTGCGATGCTTGCGTTAAATGCTGGTAAGTTTCAACCCTTGATCCTACCTTTTTTTAAACTCAGACTTTTATCTTTATTAGGAATCGTTTCAAAAGACTTTACTTGCTCTATATGTGATGAGCCAGTTCTTACAAAGAACTCCGCATCCCTTCAATACATGAATTTGGAGATGACTTGCGGAGATTGTCATCCTCCTAATAAAAACCAGATACTTTCGATTAGACTCATGGATAAGATTTTTAAAAATCGCTTTGCTGTATTATCACAAGAAGAAATTTCTATTGCAGTTATTGTAGAGCTAGATCAAATTTTAAATGATTATTTACGAGCGTATTTGAATGTTACCTTAAAGACATTCGATTTATTATATAAGTCTATGGGGACGAGTTATGAAATTCACTATTAAAACATTGATTCTTTTGACGTTATTGGCTGTGGTATTCGGATTTTTCTTGCGTCTTGCAGATCTAAACGAATACGAGATTCTAAAACCAGAAGTCGTCAGCTATGACAGTGAGCGTTCGAGCTGGGGAATAATTATGGATGTCAAAAAGGAAACCTTTAAAAATATAGAAAAGAATTGGCAGAAGAAGCATACCTATGAAAGAAAATGAAACCCTAAAAAATTTAGTTTTAAATGAACTCGAATCCGTAGTATCAAAATTTACTCCACCTGACTTACTTTCAAAAGTAAAAAGTCCGAGTCGAATACTCTCGCAATGAAAAATTCGGTGATTACTCAACTCCTTTTCTTTTGGAGAACAAAGACTTGTTAGGCGACGCGAAGGAAAATTCAGAAAGGTTCTTAGAGTTATTTAAAAATGTAAAATTATTTTCCAAAGTGGACTTTACTCCACCGGGGTTTATTAATTTTAGAATAGAAGATTCTCATTTACTAAATTACATCCATTCTTTTATCGAAGCGAATAATAATCTTTTTGCGCAAGTAGACGAAAAAGAAAAAATCATTTTTGAGTTCGTAAGTGCAAATCCTACAGGACCGCTTAATATTGTATCTGCAAGAGCGGCGGCTACAGGGGATACTATCTGTAATCTTCTTACAACTTTAGGTCATACAGTGCATAGAGAATTTTATGTGAATGATTACGGCAATCAGGTTTTTCTTTTGGGGGTATCCTGTCTTTCTCGATTGAGAGAGCATTTAACCGGTGTTAGTCTCAGTTTTCAAGAAGAAGGAGATACTTCTTCTTTAGAGACTTTACTTGAAAAAAATATTCTGCCAGGCGAAGGTTATCGCGGCGAATACATTAAAGAAATCGCAATTCAAATCTACTCTGATACAAACAAGAAATCCATAATTGATGAATTATTAAAATCAAAAAACTACCAGTCTCTAGCAGAAAAATTTGCAGTATGGGCAGTGGAGAGAAATTTACAAACTCAAAAAGAAGACTTAATTTCTTTTGGAGTCAATTTCGATCTTTTCTACAGCGAGAAATCTCTTCATGAGAGTAATAGCGTATTAACTGTAATGGATAACTTAAAGAAGTCAGGTGATATTAAAGAAGAAGACGGAAAACAGGTATTTACCTCAACTAAGTATGGAGATGACAAGGACAGAGTTGTGGTTAGAGATGATGGTCGTCCTACCTATTTGCTTGCCGACATTGCCTATCACAAAACAAAGATAGATAGAGGATTCAATCAAATCATAAATATCTGGGGTCCGGATCATCATGGATACATCGCAAGACTTCGAGGAGCAATGATCTCGCTTGGTTTTTCTGAATCTAGATTTAAAGTATTGATCTCACAACAAGTAAATTTAATTTCCAAAGGTGAGAAGCAAAAGATGAGTAAACGCCTGGGGCAATTTCAAACAATGAAAGATTTGCTAGAATTTTTGGGCGAGAGTGCAAAGGATGTGGGGCGGTATTTCTTTATTATGCGCTCGCTAGAATCTCCTCTGGACTTTGACTTGGATTTGGCAAAAGAAGAGTCTGACAAAAATCCTGTGTTTTACATCCAGTATGCGCACGCAAGAATTCATTCCATTTTTCGTGAGACAGGAAAAGAATTTAGTTTTGAAAATCTAAAGTCTTTATCCCTTACAGAAGAAAGAAGGGGATTATTATTCTGGGTGGCTCGTTTTCCAGAAGAAGTATTGGATGCAGGAAAAAATAAAGAGCCTCATCGAGTAGCGAATTATCTACAAAATCTAAGCAAAGCGTTTACACGTTTTTATGGAGCAAAAGATAATAAACTAAAAGATTGCGATGAAAAAACTCGTCTTGGTCTAGCTTTCATTTGTAAATCGGCGTCTATTACTATCAAAGAAGGATTAGACATTTTAGGAATAAGTTCGCCTGAAAAAATGGAAAGGAGCGCATAATGCTGAGTATTCATATTTTATCAACAGGAACAGAAATTACTTCTGGTAAAAGTGTTGATACAAATTCAACTTGGATCGCAAACGAATTAACAGGACTTGGTTTTTCAATTTCTAAGTTTCTTACCCTACCCGATAAGCCACTCATTATAGAAGAAGAAATTCGAACTATCATGAGTAGAAGTGGTGAGAATCTAATTATCATGACAGGTGGTCTCGGAGCGACGGCAGATGATTATACTCTCGATGTAATTTGTAAGATATCCGGCAAACCGGCAGTAACCCACGAGAAGGCATTGGAGAGATTGACTTTTCTTGCGGGGCAGAGAGGAAAGGTTTATCAGGATTTGCTTCCTGTTTCTCGAAGACAGACAACTATTCCTTTAGATTCGAGAGTTCTAGAAAATGATATTGGTCTTGCTCCCGGTTTTTATTTAGAACTAAATGATACGACTCGGTTAGCTGCAATGCCGGGAGTTCCAAAAGAAATGAAGAAAATGTTTTCCGATTATTTACTACCTTTGATGAAAAAAGATTATAATAAAGAAAATATGCAAAGTCGATCTCGCACTATTTGGGGGCTAACGGAGAGTATTTTCGAGGCAACGTTTATTAAGAATAATCAGGAACTAATCAGTGATGGAGTAGAATGGGGTGTAACCGCTAAGCCCGGGCATATTAAGGTCACTTTCAAATCTAACTCTTTTGATAATTTGCGTAAAATCATGGGAAGCATAGATACGGAGTATAAAGATAAAATTGGAGATGATATTTTTTTAGACATTCATTCTATGCTGACTAGTTCGAAGCGAACTGTCTCTACAGCAGAAAGTTGCACCGGTGGGCTCGTTGGAAAAATTCTAACGGATATGTCTGGAGCTTCTGCCTATTATCTTGGATCAGTGGTTGCTTACCACAATGATATTAAACAAAATATTCTGGGAGTAAAAAAGACTACTCTTGATTCAGTAGGAGCGGTTAGTCCGGAGACTGCGGCGGAAATGGCAAATGGAGTTCAACATAAGTTTAATACCAATTATGCGCTATCGGTTACAGGCATTGCCGGACCGACAGGTGCAACCAAAGACAAGAAAGTGGGACTTGTATATATTGGGCTTAAGGCGAACCACGAAGAAGCCAGGGTCTTTAAATATGAGTTTCCTCTGAATCGAGATGTATTTCGGGATTTTGCGGCTAATATTGCTTTGTTTCATCTCTATCAAAAATTAATGCAAGACAATTTGTAATTCTATGAAAATATTCTACTATCTAATCTTTATCACGCTTTTATCTCTGTTGATTTTTGTAAATCTTGGAAATTCCTATACTCCGATTTCTCATGTGCAAGAGAATTGGGCATGGAGCAAAACAGAAGAGATAGGTATGTCAACTGACGCACGTTTTAAGCTGAATCCTATGGAGAGACTCAATGGCTATAAGACTAAGAACGGAGTCTATTTTTTTAGAGCGGGCAAGTTTACCCTCGATGAAAATTCTTACAGTGAGATGCCACTAATAGGAAAAGGGCATTTTTTATATAAGAAAGTTGGAAATTCTGTTCTTTATTATTCAAATGATGGAGAGATCCTTTGGGAAAAGCCTTATAAGAGTTATCCGCGTGTATCGAATAACGGTGAATTGCTCCTATTTGTATCGGGAGACGAAAACCAGGTTTTGATTTCCGATCTAAATGGTAACCCTACCGGAGCCAAGCAAATAGACGGAAGGTTTTTAGCTGATATTGCTTTTCCAGTTATGGCAAATGGAGCATTACTTGTATTTTCCGGTGGAGAGATTGCTTTATTAGATGGAGCGGGGAAAGTCATTTTCCAAAAGAAAGATGAGCCTGGTTCAAAGGATTTTTTATTTTGTAAGAGTGGAGCCATATCGCCTAATGGAAAGTTGGCGCTCGTGCATTACCTTAGAAATGCGAAGGATTTTATTTCGCTGTTGAATGAAAAGGGAGAAATTGTTTCTAGTTTTACATTGGAGAATGTATACGCACATAAAATCTACATGGCAGTCGATGATGATGGAAATATCGCGGTTAATCTGCCCGATCAGATTTCTATCTTTGGAAAGAAGGGAAAGTCTATATTTAAAAAGCAAAAGACAAAGCGTGAAGATATTTATCAAATTGCTTATAGTAGCGGGAGTTTTTTTGCTCTTAGCCTCGAAGACCAAGTTTTATTTATCGGAGCAGATGGAAGTATATTAGGAAAAAGAAATATTTCTATGCCAGCCAGAATGCGACCTTCGGGTGAAAAAGATACTGCGTTCTTAGAAACAAAAGAAGAAATTATTTCATTTAAACTTTTTAAATAAGTCATGCGGGTTGCTTCTACTGATCTAGTTCCATTTTTATGTAAGGCAACGGGAAGATGTTGTATTCATAACCTGGTGATTTTGTCAAGCTTTGATATATTTCGAATTGGAAAGACGTTAGGCGCATCAGCAAAAGAATTATTTGAGAAAAAATTAATTACCTACAGAATTAATCCAGCTAGTTTTTGGATGGAGCCTATTCTAAATTCCAGGACTAATTCTACTTGTCCTTTTCTGTTTAGGGAAGTCGATGCAAACCCGGAACAGTATCTATGCGATATATATGAATCTCGTCCACTGGTCTGTCGAATTTATCCGCTTAAGTATGATAAAGATAATTCTGTCTTTATGCGTTTTCTTCCCGCTGAGCATAGATGCTTTGAATGCATTACAACTGAAAATAATCCTACACTAGAAGATTATCTAAATACATCCAATATAAATGAATTGCTAGAAGAGTTTAATCAATATTTGGCGCTAGTCGATAAGATTTCAGCAAGTGGTATGAATCTGGAAAAAATAAAAAAGAATAAAGCTGCTCAAAAGAAATTTTTCGAAATTCAATCTATTCTCTATGAGACTTATCCAGAGAAAGAAAATACGCATACTTCCCTGCCATTTGAAAAAATAAAAATAAGGATAGAAGAAGTATTGGATAAGAGTGAACGGAAATAAAGTAACTATTACAGTCATTTCGAACGAGCGATTTCCAAGTTTGCGAAAGTGAGAAATCTATCCTCCTTAATGCTATATTACTTTAAGTAAGGTAGACCCCTCATGTTTTTTCCGCACGAGCTAGTCGCTACCTTCGTCTTCGCGTGTTCGGGGTGACAGGGGTAAATCCTAATTATCCCTACTTCTTTTCGTCTTTTTTGAATAACCCTTTTAATTTGTCCTGGGTTTCTTTGTCCTGTGCTTTTTCTTTGATAGTTTCGATTACTTTTTTGCCTTCATCGGTTTCGGCTTTTTCTTTTATCGTGTCGATCAAAGATTTTTCATTGCCTGTAGCATTTGCTTTCTCAGCGGTTGGTTCTGTTGTTTCGGCAGAGGAACAGTAGAGGAAGGTAAGCAAAATGAGAGAAGTATACCATTTCTAGAAAGATTCCAATTAAATAACTTTCACTAAGAGACTCCTGTAAATAAATGATTATTAAATGACTTTTAAAAAATAAAACCAGAAGGCAAGAAATTAAAAAAGTTTAAAGCTAGATTGAATTAGAAAAAGTCCAGGCTTGATTCTTTCGAAATCTTCTTCGTAGTAGAATTCGATGATGGAAAAAGTTTTTTCTGCCTGGGTGAAACAGAAGATATTGATGCTGCCGGGATTTAGGAAAAGAATTTTTCCAGTGAGTTTCACTCCGTAGCCTTTTTGTTTGCCCCAGGAATCTCGGACTTCAACTTTTTCGGATTCAATTAGGTCTTCTTCAAATTCGGATTTGAATTCTTCGACGCAGGATTTGTTGTCCATTGCAGTTCCGTAGACAAAGAGTTGGATATAAGAGTTGCCAGTGCTTTCGATGAGATAACTTTTGAAATCGAGGTTGACTTTATTCTCTTTGTCTTCCTGGTATTCCCAGTTGGAAGGATATTTTAATTCGAATAATTCCTGCTTGATCATCTTTGGATTTGTGATGGCGGGAATTTTTTCTTCCTCAAAAAAAGACTGAATGCGCTTACAGTCCGAACCCAGGCATAGGATAAGTAAGATTAGCCCTAAAAGCTTATGTTTCATGTGATCTTACCGTTTTGGGTTCCGTAGTAAAAGTTGCCACGTTTCTCAATGAGGTTACGAGAAAGTAACCCCTCTGCAATAATGAGAAGACCTGAAACAGCACTTTCTTTTTTTTCTAAGTCTGCGTCTTTTTCTACTGCCATGAGACTGTGGACGTATTCTCTTCGTTTGCCGTCAAGAATTCCAAGCATAGAGCCTACGACTTTTGGATCTCCATGTAAAAAGGCAAGAGCAAGAGTCGATGGTGGGGTTTCATTACAAACATAGAAGAGAGCAAGGTTATCCAAATAGGTTAAGTCTTGAAATTTTGAAAAATGAGAAATATCGGAACCGGACATTTTATTCTTGCTCCTGCACTTTGGTCTTGAGGTATTTGATCAGATAATCACTCTTAGGCGCTTCCCCGGTAGCTTCTTTGATTAAATCCTTTGGATCAAGAATGCGACCATGAGAATATACTTTCTTGGCTAGCCATTTATTCAAGCTAGTTACATCACCACGATTGATGACATCGTCCCAAAAACTTTCATGTGTTGTAAAGAAGTGATGGAATAGTTGCGCCGAATAGATATTACCCAGTGTGTAAGTAGGGAAATAACCGAAGGCTCCGCCACTCCAATGCACGTCTTGAAGGACCCCTTCTGAATCATCGTTGATTGTTAGATCGAAGCTTTCTTTCATTTTTTGATTCCAGACTTCGGGAAGGTCGGAAACTTTAATTTTGCGAGAGATTAAAGCGCGCTCAATTTCAAAACGTAAAATGATGTGAAGATTGTAAGTTACTTGATCTGCTTCTACTCGAATCTTGGATTTATTGACTGAGTTTAGGTGATTGTATAGATCGTTAAAAGGTAGATCATAGTGATAGATGTTAAATTCTTTTAGAAGAATTGGATAAAAATATTCCCAGAAGGCACGGGATCTTCCTACTTGGTTTTCCCAGAGACGACTTTGGGATTCGTGAACGCCTAAAGAAGCTGCAGCAGTCAGGGGAGAGGGGTAATCCTTCATTTGCCCCAAGCCGTATTCATAGAGTGCATGTCCTGTTTCATGCAAGACTCCAAAGATAGACGAAAGAGGATCTGTGATATGGTAACGAGTTGTTATCCGCTTGTCCTTAGAGCCGAGGCTTGTAGAAAATGGATGGACACTTATATCGAGCCGAGAGGCAGTAGGGGGTAATCCTAATAAGCCCGGAAGTTTATCGTTGAATGCTTTTTGTAATTCTACTGGAACTGGCTTTTTAAAAGGAGATGGATACGATTTTCCTTCATTGACGATTGGAATTAAAGAGTTCTTGAGATGAAGAAAAAGATTTTCCAGGTCATGTGACTTTGCACCTGTCTCGTAGCCTTCGAGCAGTGCGTCATAACGCTCGGTGGTATAACCATAGCACTCCGCCATTTCGATAGAGAGCTCTGTGATTTCAGTGAGAGTAGGCTCAAAGGATTTGAAGTCTTTATTTTTTTTTGCGTCAGCCCAAATTCCATGAGCAAGATTTGTAAGCTTTGAAAATCGCTCGACTAGTTCAATGGGAAGTGTGATGGCACGATTTCTATCGCGCTCTAGAATTTCTAATTCCCTTCTGAGAGGTGCAGCTTCGGGAGGATTTTTGGCGATTAGGTTTTTAATATTTTCAATTTGGCGCTTAGATTCATCGCCCGTAAACATTTTGTGCGATAAGGAAGACAACTGCGAAATCTGCTCTGCTCTCTCTTCCCGTCCATCGTCCGGCATCATGACCTCGCTATCCCAATGCAGTAAGCTTAAAATGTCACCAAGACGAGTGTATTCTTTCCAAAAATTTCTATACGATTGTAATTCATTCATCATAAATAAAGAATATTTTTAAAAGCGTTTGGAGAAAACCATTTAATCTTCTTGACAGGAAAAATATATTTAAAAAGATAACATTATTATCTCAATGCGGGCGTGGTGTAACGGTAGCACAATAGCCTTCCAAGCTCTTAGAGAGGGTTCGAGTCCCTTCGCCCGCTAAATTCCCCCTAGATTCCCATATTCCATAATAGGCAAGCAATCTTTCCAGTTGATAATACTTGAATTGGGAAAAGAAATGGAAAAAATTTTTTCTTTTTTTAAAATCCCCAAGTTACGAAATATACTAGCAACGGAGAAGATTTCACAATGATAAAATTATTTTTAACAATTCAATTGGTTTTTCTATTGAGTGGAATTTTGGAAGTATCAAGTCTATTTGCTTTCGACCATTCTCATAAAGCATATGATGTCATTTTGAAAAAGTATGTTGCAAATGGGAAAGTCGCTTATTCGGAGTTAGCCAAAGATCCAAGTCTTAAGTCTTATCTTGATTCTCTTTCTTCTATACCGCAGGCGGATTACAACAGTTATTCGAAAGAACAAAAGCTTTCTTTTCTAATTAACGCATACAATGCATTTACCTTAAAATTAATTCTCGATCATTATCCAATAAAGAGTATTAGAAAAATTGGCTTTCTTCCCGGGGCTGCTTGGAAAAAAAAGTTTTTCAAACTACTAGGAGAAGAAAGAAATTTAGATTGGATTGAACATGAGAAACTTCGAAAAGATTTCGATGAGCCTCGGATTCATTTTACGATCGTTTGTGCTTCTATTGGTTGCCCTCTTTTGGCTAATGAAGCGTATACCCCAGAAAAGTTCGAAAAACAAATGCAAACCGCTTACCTTCTGTTTCTAAATGATGCATCAAAAAATCGGTATGACGTAGCGGCTAATACTCTTTATCTCTCACCTATCTTTGATTGGTTTAAAATAGATTTTACCAGAAAAGGTAGCCTAATTCAATTTGTGCAACCTGCGTATAAAATAAATATTCGAGAAGATGCAAAGATTCTTTATACTGATTATGACTGGAATCTTAACGATAATCCGGCGCGTTGAGTTTTTGTTGAGACTTATTTGGTATGGCTTCGCCAATGGTCTTTTTTGTGTTCAGAGTATAGCTTTGTTGGTGTAGTAGTTTTTTAGTTATTTGCTAGGGCGCGCAAGGGGGGGTTAAAAAATACACAACGACCAAGAGCCCTCAAGTTTTGGTGCATTGTAAAACTCTCCAGTTTTAATTTTCTTTGGATCGGGAAGCATACCTGAATGTGTAATTGCTCTATACATAGAGAGGAGATTTCGGAAATAGGCAGAGAAACTATTCCCATGGGATTTCACTTTCTCTTTGAGATCAGCGATTAAGTGAGCTGGGACGAGTAGAGTTGAGATAGTTTTGTCTCGTTCATTTAGTTTGTCTATTGAAAATGTTTTTTTGTTTTGAAAGGTAATCATATAAGGAATGGGTTCAGAAGTTGAATTTCGTGCGCAAAAAATAACTTTTTCTTTGCGATAGGATTCTTTTTATTTGAGTCTGGTATTAGGCGGGAGTGGATTGAATGGCTAAAAATTCTATTTCGATTGATGATAGAGGAAGAGATGTTGTAAAAAGCGAAAGAGCCCGCGATAGCGATTGTCGCGGAAATGCCGGTTTGGGATAGAAATTTTTTTGTTGATCTAGAAAATCACCGGCATTGGAACAAAAGCGCGGTCGGCCGTAAGCGAGAGGGAATTACTTTTATTCGTTGCATCGAACAATTGCGGATAATGCCGAATCGCCACATAAATCATTTTCCTTTGAATTGGTCAGAGAGAAGGATGCTTTTTTAAATTTGTAACCATTCCAATTGCGATTAAAACGAAAGGGAAAAAATCGATAAAATATTTATTGCCTAAATTCTTAATTCAATAGACGCTACTTCTACGGAGACATCTATGAAATTTATTCGTTTATCCAAACAAAATCTATTGAAAATTCTACTCGCCTTTAGCTTACTTTTCTTTTTTTCAGGAAAAGAAATCGAAGATGCGGAAATTCCTGATTCACCGCTATCTCTGACGGCCGGCGATGGAGCGGGTCTTGTATTAAAAGGCTATGAGTCTAACACTGTGTTAGATGGCTTTATTGCATTCACCGAAATCAAATTAAAATTCTACAATCCCGAAAATCGCCAGAGAGAAGGGCGGTTTAGAATCACTCTACCGGATAACGCTCATTTGGCTCGCTTTGCTATGCAGATAGATGGACGCTGGCAAGAAGGCGAAGTTGTTGAAAAAGAAAAAGCAGTTCGGGCATATGAAGATTTTCTTCATCGAAAACAAGATCCGGCACTTCTTGAATCGGATGCAGGCAATGAATTCAGTGCGCGAATCTTTCCTATTCCTGCCAAAGGGGATAAGGATTTAATTGTTTCGTATTCTACTGTTTTAGATACCGAGCCTCCGCAGTATACAATTCCACTTGTTGGACTTCCTGAAATTGATAATTTTAAAGTTACTGTTCTTTACGATGAAAAAGAATTTCAACAGGAAAATCAAAAAGCAACTCCAGCGAAAGACGAAGGAAATACAGTAAACAGAAAAGTATTTTCCATTCAAAAGAAAAATTATAAACCAGAACGAGATTATGCATTTGAGCACAAAACAAAGGGTAACCTCTACTTAAAGAATGAATCTTTGTTTGCACTTCATTTTGTTCCATTCAAGGAATCATCTAGTGAAAAATTTAAATCGGAGAAAGGAGTTTTTTTAATTGATACTTCTGCATCTGCTGCGATTCGTTACAAAGAGCATTTGGAAAAATTAGAAGAAGTCATTAAAAAGCTTGGTCTTAAAGAAGTTCATATCTTCGGCTTTGACAATAAGCTTACCTATTACGGCGATTCCATTGAAGACTTAAAGAAGTTAGAAAAAATTCTTCCTCTAGGAGCGAGTAATCTCTATTCTGCGCTCAAAGGAATTTCCTCTAAGGCAGACGTAAAGGACGCAAGGTTATTTTTAGTTTCTGATGGCGTTGCCACTGCTGGAAATATTGAGAAAGCTAAGATTGCCGAATTAGTCAAGAGTCAAAAGTGGATTAGCCGCTTGGATTTTATCGTTCCCGGCACGTATAAAGATGCAGGCTTAATTAAGAAAATAATTCCTCTAGGAAAAAATCCTGGCACAAGTGTTGAGCTAGGAGATGAGTTAGATTCTATTCTTAAAAAGATAAATCGAAAAGTCTACACTGACAATAAAATTTCTATCGCAGGGGCAAAGTGGTTTTATCCGGATACTCTGGATTCGATTCAACCAGGTGATCCTGTAGTTGTATTTGGTGAGTTAAAAGATAAAAGTGGCAATCCATCAAAGGACATTCAGTTCAACGGAAAGCCTGTGGATAGTTTTACCAATCTTACAATGGATGAATTGCTACTCGAGCGTGAAGCAATGGCAGCGCGTATCAATCGCCTCATTGACTTATCCGAGAAAGAACAAAATGAAGATACCGCAAAAGGATTTGAACTACAAGCACGTGAGCTTTCGATTAAGCATAGAATTCAATCTCCTTATACTTCCTTTTTAGTTTTAGAAACCGAAGCAGATTATCAAAGATTTCAAATTACCCGTAATTCATTGACTAATATTTTAACCATTGGTGTTGGTGGGTTAGAGGTGATTAACCGCCGCAATTCTAAGAACTACGAATTCTTAAGCGAAGAAAAAATGGAAGAAGCAAGACGAACCAAACAAGAAGAAGCAAATCGACTTGCTAAAAATCATCCTAAGAAAAAAGCTAAAGGTAAAAATGGAAGCTCTTCTTCTGACACTTCGGCTAATGGGAATATGGCGATGAAAGATAGCTTGGACGATTACGACGAGGACATTGCTATGGAAGAAGAACCACGCAGAGCGAGTGATAAAATGTCTCCTCCACCAGCTAGTCAGCCAATGCGAGAGAAGGAAATGGATAGAAAAAAGATGGATGAATCACCTGTTTCAGGTAAAATATCCGTAGCCGATACAAAGCCTTCTCCTAAACCAGAAATGAAGTCAGAAGAATTAAAAAAAGAAATTTCCGTTGAGAAGCCACAACAAACTACGGCTAATACTGTTATACCAACAAGAGATGAAGTTGAACCACTTCCTGAAAGAGAAAAACGTAGACTGGAATCTATTCGTAGACCGCCACCTCGTCCCCGTCCTGAGCCAGAAGAGAAAAGAGAAAAGGTAGAGCCTTATACTGGAAATATGAAAAAGTTCCAGTCCTTACTAGATAAAAAAGAATTAAAGAAGGCTTATCAATTTGCTTTAGATTGGCGTATCAAAAGTCCGGATGATGCCTTAGCTCTAATTGCCCTTGGAGATGCATTCGACAAATTAGGCGATAAACCAAATACAATCCGCGCTTATACTTCTCTTGTAGATTATTTTCCTAAGCGAGCGGATATTCGTCGTTGGGCGGGAGAGAAACTTATGTCAATCGGAGAATACGATGATGCAATCGACACTCTAAATCATGCACTCACGCAACGTCCCGATCATCCTAGCAGTTACCACCTATTAGCCATTGCCTATATCAAAGATAAACAATACAAAGCAGCGGCAGGAGTTGCACTTAAAGGTATCAATTTCCAATTTGATGGAAGATTTGGTGCCGTGCATGATATTCTATACGATGACTTAGATTTGGCTTATAGTCTTGCTATGAAGACAGACTATAAAGATAAAGAATATTTTACAAAGATAAAATCTGAGTATAAGATTAAGCAGCTAACAAAGGAAATCCGCTTTATCCTGGTTTGGGAAACAGATGCCAATGACGTTGACTTTCATATCTATGATAAAAACGGAAACCATGCTTTTTATAGCTCGATGGAACTTGCCAGTGGTGGTGCGCTTTATGCTGATTTAACCGGTGGTTATGGTCCTGAATGTTTTCGTATTATCAATCCACTTGCATTTCCGTATAAGCTAGAAGCACATTATTATAGCCGTGGACCTATGGGCTATGGAATGGGGGCAGTTCAGATTATCCGCTATGATGGTGATAAAGATTTAGAAGTGGATACTCGTGATTATGTGATTATGAACGATGGCGCCTTTCTGGACTTGGGAAGCGTTAAGGAGTAGAATTTTCCTGAACTTCTCTAATCATCACTTGTAAACTAGTTTCAAGAGCATGGGAAATCTCTTTTTCTACATGGAGATTTCCCTCTTTATCTACTTTATTTCGTAAGAATTCAATGTGCACAGCAGCGTCTTCGATCATACGTGCAGACATTACGGATAACGTATTTGTTAAGGAAGCTTTTACGATTGGTGATGCATTCAATAAGGCAATTGGCTTTCCAATAAATTCTCCACTCGATACAACCCAATCAAGTGCATTCTTAAATACGCCCGGAATTCCATGAGCATATTCAGGACAGGAAATATAGAATCCATCGGCTAATGCTAATTCTCTGCGCCAAATTTTTACATTTGGTAAGACTTCCACTTTATCTAAGTCAGGATTAAAATGAGGAAGTTGATCTGTATGTATGCTAATTTTGAAATCTACATTCTTCGGTGCAAGCTTCGCAATTTCTTTTAAGGCGGCTAGATTCGATGAGCCTTTTCGCAGACTTCCGGATAGTCCAAGTAATTTAATTCTTTTTACCATTTGCAATGCTCAATATTAATTTCTGTCCATTGTAGCGCAATCATATTTGGGTGCATGTTTTCATCTTCTTTGAGTTTTAAAACTTTTGCTGATTTATTTAGCTCTTCAAATCCCCAATAGAATTTGTGACCACTGCGAGCTGTTGATAGATCGGGACAGTTGGCAAGTCCACTGTGATATGTGGGTGAATACTGTTTGCCTCTCTCGTCGATTAGAATATTGGATTGTAAAATGGTGCAGGCGCTATAGTCTTTTATGAATTCCATCTCGATGACTGTTTTACCCTTCCCTACACAAATTTTATTAACTCGAATTTCGTTGTAAGTGTTTACATGATTGATTTCACAGCATACAATGTCTCCCTTCAAGGGCTTTGGCTTTTCTACTTTTGGTTTTACTTTCATCTCTCCAATTCTAGCAAATACTGATACTGAAACCAAAGCAGCTAATAGTAATAATGCTTTTCTCATAATAACTCCTTTAAAATTTACAATGACTTACTGTTATATCATTCCAATACCAGAATTCCCAATTGGTAAAAGTAGGAGATAGGTTTTTGTTTTTATTTTCTGTAAGGTTTAGAGTAGAAATGCCTTTTTCTAATTTTTCAAAACTCCAGTAGAATTTGTATCCTGCATTTACTTGTAATATTTCGGGGCAGGTAGGGATATTTTTCATTCCAATCATTTGATAGGATTTCCCATTTTCATCAGTCAGTCCAATATCTGAAACATTCGAGCACATCGTATAGGGGATAATTACCTGTAGCTCTATTTTTGTAATATTATTTTCTATACAAATTTCTGTGATATTGATTTTATTTTTAAAGGTTCTCTGAATGGAGCAACATTTGTTTTTCTTTTCAGGGGCTACGTTTGGTTTTACGCTAGGCTGTGTTTGAATTTTAGCATAGAGAGCGGTAATGGATAGAATGAACATAATAGTGATTATGTGCGTCATGATGATTTCCTTTTATAGATTGCAATGTCCTACGGTTACATTTTTCCAAGCCCACCAATTCCATGCACCACTTGTTGGACTCGGGGCGCTAGCATCTTCTTCTATATTGATTGAATTTGTATTCTTGTCAATTTTTTCAAATTCCCAGGAGAAAAGAGTATGACCTTGAATTAAGTTCGCTTTGGGGCAATTGTTGATTCCGTGAATTGCAATCGGACTGTAGCTCTTTCCTTTATCGTCTACAAGGCTAATTCGATCCATATAGGAACAAGCATTGGCTGTATTCTCTAAATGCATATAGATGAGAGTTGACTGTTTTGTTTGGCAAAGTTTGATTAGCCGCACATTGTCCTGCTCCGTGGCATTTAAAGGACAGCAATCTGTTTTCTTTGTTACAATCGGTTTTTTAATTGGTTTCACACCCGGGTTGATGATGGTATATAGTTCACTTGATAGAAAAGTAAGAGAAAATAAAAGGAGGATTATATTAAATAGTCGCATATTTTTAAAGATTACGTTGAGAAATATTTAGATCATTCCAAAGAAAAATTGCCATTTCATCTTCTAACCCTTCACGCAAAGAATTTGTTTTAATTCGTATTCCACCTTGACTAAATCCTTTTGGTTATGAATTACTTCCTCAATATTTTTGTAAGCACCTGGAATTTCATCTAGAACTCCTCCATCTTTTCTACATTCTACACCCGATGTTTGCGCTTCCAAATCTTGAAGCGTATAATTCTTCTTAGCCTGTGTGCGGCTCATTCGTCTTCCTGCCCCGTGAGAAGCGGAGTGAAAAGATTCTGGATTTCCGAGACCACGCACGATATAAGATTTAGTTCCCATAGAACCGGGGATAATACCCCATTCTCCCTCGCGAGCAGAAATGGCACCCTTGCGGGTAACGACTACATTTTCCCCAAAATGAGTTTCTTCGGAAACATAGTTGTGATGACAAAGAATTGGCTCTTCAAATTTTATTTCTGGAAAGAATCCTTTGAGAATTGTTTTGTAAATTTCGAACATAGTTTGTCGATTTAATAAAGCATATCTTTGTGCCCAGAATAAATCTCTTCGGTAAGACTCCATCTCAGGTGTATTAGCTAGAAATACAGCGAGGTCGCGATCCGGTAAATAAGTATTATGCGACAATTTCTTTGCTACGCTGATATGAATTTCGGCGAGCGTCTTACCGATATTTCGCGATCCAGAGTGAAGCATCATCCAGACAGTATTTTGCGTATCTAAACAAAGCTCGATAAAATGATTTCCGCCACCGAGAGTTCCACATTGATACACAGCTTTTGATTCTAGTTTCATGACTTTCGGGTGAAGAGAACGGAATTCGGCAAACAACGAGTTTGTCCTACTTTGCACTTTGGGCTGCTTGTGCTCGTTAAATCCGACTGGAATTTTTTGTTCAATTTTATTTCGAATTTCAGTTAGGCTATCGGGTAACGCATCTGATTTTAGGTTTGTCCGAATCGCACCCATTCCACAACCGATATCAACGCCAACAGCTGCGGGGCTAATGGCATCTTTCATTGCTATCACTGATCCGACTGTTGCACCAATTCCAAAGTGAACGTCTGGCATAACGGCAACATGATGGAAAACCCACGGAAGACTCGCGATATTTTTGAGCTGAGTCAATGCCTCTGACTCTACATCGTCCAATTTTGTCCAAAGTTTTACTGGAACGGTTTTGCCTTGTAATTCAGAAATTGCCATTTGGATCTCCTTGTTTAAAATTCATAAAGCCATAAATAAATGGAAAGAACAATTGCTGTAATGATTAAACCATAAAAGAACGCCTTAAAAATAAATTCAATCTGAATACTAAATTCTTCGATAGAGGCTTGCTTTTCTTGGTAGGTTAATGTTTTTTTATGACGAATAGAATTTCCCTCTTTTGTAAAAATTAAGTGTTTAAGGAATATTCCCACTAGAAACATGATGATGAAAGCTAGAACGAGTGGAAATATGTATAGAAAAATCCATGTCGATAGATGAATAAAAAAAAGGGAAATGCTAAAATTCATTTTGTTTGATCGGATGATACAATCTAAAACTTCCTAAAATCAAACAGGCACTTTGAGTTATAGACTGAATCAATTGGTCTTCTGGTATTCTAATAATTTTCGAATGGTGGATACTTTCGTTATTCCACGTATCTCCATTAATTTGAAAAACCTTTTGCACCAACGAATCATTGACTAAAACTTCTAATATTTTCTTGGAGTCTTTGTCTTTGAGGGAGCCAAAGTAGATGTTCCAATTTTTTTCGTGCGGATAAAGAGCTTTCAAGGATTGGAGTATATACTGTGCTGCAGAAGGATTGTGTCCTGTATCAAATAATAGGATTGGATTCTTGCGGAGAATCTGCATTCGCCCCGGAATATTGTGGATAAGATCGATTGCCTCTTCTTTGATGAGAGGCTGATTCTTTCTAGCTAAGATATGGTTAACGATAAATAGCGCAAACTCTTTATTAAACGAAAGATAGTCTTTTTGGACTTGGTGGGGGGATACAATTAACT
The DNA here is from genome assembly GCA_016708435.1 of Leptospiraceae bacterium. Classification (NCBI taxonomy): domain Bacteria; kingdom Pseudomonadati; phylum Spirochaetota; class Leptospiria; order Leptospirales; family Leptospiraceae; species Leptospiraceae bacterium. The sequence goes on from JADJFV010000008.1 coordinate 135,059, forward strand.
CAATGTTGTTTGCATTGCAAAAAGATTCAATGATTTTTAATTTGTATTCTTCCTGTAAGAATGTAAAAAGGATTTTTGTGTTATTACCAATAATTTTTAATTTTTCTAAGAGAATTTTTTCTTCCGTATTACCAAGAATTTCTGTGTGATCTAAACTAACTTCGGTTAATACAACTATGTTTGGATTGACTAACTTTGTTGCATCAAGTCGTCCACCAAGTCCGGCTTCATAAATCTCCGTCTTACATCCGTTATCCTTAAAAAAAAGAATCGAAAGAAAAGTAAAAAATTCAAAATAGGAAAGAGTTTTTAATCTTTCGATTTCTTCTTTGGCGAATGTATTTAATTTATGATTCATCCATTCATCTGAAATCATATCTCCATTTACCTGTATCCGCTCGTTTTGTATTATTAAATGTGGAGATGTATAAAGTCCTACTGGAGAACAGTTTTCTAAAGTCAAAAATAGCTGACTCAATGAGAAAGCAGTGGAACCTTTCCCATTTGTTCCGACTAGTGAAATACGAAGAGTATTCTCATTTGTTTTTAACAGATCAAAACTATCCAAAACGGATATAAATTCATCTAGAGAATAATCCTTGAATACATTGAAATTTCTGGTTTTTTCTAGGTTTGTTAAACTGGACAAAAATTGATTTATATTCAATTGCGATTTCCCTTTCTTTTAAGGATAATACTAATTATACCGTGATTATGTAAACACAAATTGCACACGTTCGCAATTGTAATCTGTAAGAGCACTCTCAAATACCTAGAGAAACTAGACGGAAGAAAAATCTGCTCTAACACGTAGATTTACAATAATTTACCGCACAAAAGATTAGTTTTTAACCTAATCAAGATATGAGAGGAAGAATTTTTTATCCTAAAGATCAAATCAATGAATGCAAAGAGTTTCCATCAAAGACAACAAGCTCAACTCTTTTAATTCCTGCGCGTAATATGGAGTTGTATCTTACTAGATTAGAAGATTTTGAAAATAGTCCCACAGACTATCTAACCTACTTACTTAAAAGTTATGGGTTCTGGATTCGCAATGGTATACTGGCTAAAAACTCAAAATTGGAAACGGCTTACCAAGAAGAAGGATTGGATTTGCAAAGAGTTGATTTTGTCCCTAAAGGAGAGGACTGGGCTGAGTTGAAATGTTTGAGAACTTTTTTGAATCGTAGTATGACTTGGATTTTCGTTCAACTTTTACTCCTAGACTCATTAGAAATTGCCAAACATCTTCCTGAAAAGTTAGCCGACTTTGTAGTTCCGAAGATATCCCAGTTTCGAGTAATGGTAAAAGTCATTTTATCGAGAAAGTTGCCTCTTTATACTAGAATTTTACGGCATACAAGAGATAAGGCAGGATAACAAAAAGATTCTTCTGATTAAACTTCCTTCTTCCACAAAAAACTTTCATCTCACTAGCGATAGCGATCAAGCCGTGGTCTCTTATTACTTGTTTTGATTTATACAAATTCTAGAGGCTAAGAGACCGTAGGTGCGAGCGCGGTCGATGGTTCGACTTCGTTAAACTATTGACTTAGCTCTTGACAGATTTGCAAGTCGAATCAGCGAATCGCCCAGAATAATAGTTAGAAGCTAACTTTGTTTTATCCCTCCATAGTAATTCCAACTTACTAATTCTTCAAAGCTTCGTCTCTCATCGGAAACCCAATCGATTGTATTTCGTTTTCCATCCTGATTGATATAGCCTAAGCGGTAAACAGCCATTAACTCATGCGTGTCGGGAACTTTTAATATTCTTAATATTTTTTCCCAATTCTCTGGAATCTCCATTGGCGTGGATACGAACTGTAAGCCTATTCCGAGAGAAGTAGCTGTTAACCAGATATTCTGTAATGCTGCTCCCATTGAGATGAGTGAATAGATTCCTGATTTTTCGCCTGGCTTGTATTCTTCTTTTCTTAGCATAAATCCAAGAAGGAGAGGGGATTCTGATACGATTTTTTTTGCATCTTTGCCCAGTATATTAGGCACACGTAGGAAGTTTAGAAATTTTACTCCATCGTCTCCGAATATTTTTGAAATAAATGGTCGAAGGATTGTTGGAATTTTATCAATGAAAATTCCGGACTTTGTTTCTTCGATTTCCGATTTCGAGAAGCGAAAGTATTTGAGGTAACGTTTGAAGAAAACACCTTTCGATATGAGTTGATTCATGGACTCTCCTGCAATTACTCCAATCTCTTTTCTTACTTTTTCATCTGTCACTAAAATGAAATCCCAAGGTTGACTGTTGAAATGCGATGGCGCTCGGTTTGCTGCCGTAATGATTTCGCGAATGTCTTCTTCTCTCAATGGTTCGTTTTTGAATGCTTTGTTTGTTGTTTTTCTTCGAATAATACTTTCTCTTAATTCCATTCTTGATTCTTTCTTTTGAAAACATTGTAAGTCAACGAATAAAACTGTAAATTTACTTGAAGAATTTTAGCATGTTTAGAATTCTATTTTTATGAAAATACATCCAACAGCTATCATTGATCCAAAGGCGGAACTGCATGAATCGGTAGAAGTAGGTCCCTACTCAATCATCGAAGGCGATGTGCAAATTGGAGAAGGTTCCTGGATTGAAAGCTGTGTTAGAATTTATTCTGGCACACGCATGGGAAAGTTTAACAAGATTCATCACACAGCAGTCATCGGTGGTCTCCCCCAAGATATTAGTTTTAAGGCAGAGACAAAAACGTATACTCAGATTGGTGACTACAATACATTTCGGGAAGGAATCATCATTCATAGGGCAACGAAAGATGGTGGGGCTACAAGTTTTGGAAATCGAAATTATCTTATGGGGCAAACACATATTGCTCACGATTGTTCTATGGGAGATGATAATATTCTTGTATTAAATGGACAGATTGCCGGACATTGTCATATCGGTAATAAAGTTTTTATCTCTGGTCTTGTAGGTATTCACCAGTTTTGCAATGTTGGTGACTATTCAATGTTAGCCGGATGTTCTAAAATAGTAAAAGATGTTCCTCCTTTCGTTACGATCGACGGGAATCCTGCTACTGTAATTGGTCTAAATTCTGTTGGTTTAAAACGAGCAGGATTTTCAAGCGATATCAGGAATAAAATCAAACATGCATACAAAATTCTTTATCATTCTAAGATGAACATTAAGCAGGCATTAGCGGCACTTAAATCCGAAAATGATCCAAGTCCGGAAGTGCAATATATTATTCGTTTTTTTGAAACTAGTGAAAGAGGAGTTACCGATCATCGGGAAATATGAGATTAATCGTCACCGGGGGAGCCGGTTATATAGGCAGTCACATCGTATGCGAGTTAAACGCTCGCACAAAACATGAAGTAGTCGTTGTAGATTCAATGGAAAAAGGTTCTGAAGTAAACTTATTTCCTCAAAATGAATTTATCAAGGGAGATATTGCGGATGACGCTATTCTAAAGAAAATCTTTTCTAAGAAAGTAGACGCAGTATTTCATTTTGCCGCATGGAAAGGAGCAGGGGAGTCAATGATTCTTCCTGAAAAGTATTCCATCAATAATCTAAACGGAACCTTGAAACTTCTAACAGCTATGTCAGAAAACAATTGTAAGAAATTTATCTTCTCTTCTTCTGCCGCCGTTTATGGTGCTCCTGTTTATCTTCCTATTGATGAAAAGCATCCTTTGAACCAAGAGAACTATTACGGTTATACCAAAGTAGCCATTGAAGAAAATCTCAAATGGTATGATAAATTAAGAGGAATGAAATTTGCCGCCTTACGCTATTTTAACGCTGCTGGCTATGATACACAGGGTAGAGTGCGTGGTCTAGAAAGAACTCCTGCTAATCTACTTCCTATTATTATGGAAACAGCTTCTGGTATGCGTGAGAGTTTTGAAATTTTCGGCGAAGACTATGATACTCCCGATGGAACCTGTGTCAGAGATTATATTCATGTTAGTGATCTTGCACTGGCTCATCTATTGAGTCTTGATTATATTATTGCCAATGAGAGTTCAATCACCATTAACCTCGGCTCCGAAAACGGCTACTCCGTAAAAGAAATCACTTCTATGGCAGAGCAAGTAGTAGGAAGACCAATTCCTCATAAGATTGGAGCTCGTCGTCCAGGAGATCCAGCAAAGCTTCTTGCTTCTTCTGCAAAAGCACGCGAACTCTTAAATTGGAAACCGGTATTCAGTGATTCCAAGACTCTTATAGAATCTATGTGGAATGTCTATCCTAGAGGATAACGGCTTATTTCATTCCCGAAATTCCACCCTTCGCTTGGCGGTTGCGTGAGCGAAGCGAAGGGTGGAATTTCGGGGGTGACAGATAAAATAATTTCCTTATATTCGAGTTCACATTATCGACTAAACTATAAAGAATTCCAATTTTCTAATTTCTTAATGAATTCAATGATTTTTGCTTCTTTTGCAAACGTGGATTCATCTAAATCACCTAGGGTGTAAACGATTTTCGATTTATCCTTTGCGCCTATTTGAATATTCAATTCGTTAAAACTAATTCCCACATTATTCTTTGTATCTTCATCTAGTTCTTTGCTTACGCCTAACGCATCAAAATCTTGAAGAGAATTCAAAAACTTCAAAGCTTTATCCTTCGGTATGAGATCGTCTATGACTTTCTTGTCTTGTGCTTCGCCTGCTATGAATTTACCTTCATAAGAATAATGAATACGAAGACAATTTCCTTCGTTGTTTAACACTATGCTCAAGTTAAATTGATACGGCGGAGAAACAGGACCCGATGATTCCTCCAATTCAATTTTCACTGAAACTAAATTTCCGTTTTCATCGATTAAGTTATTTCTTTTTACTTCTGACATTCTTTCTTTTCCTTTCAATACTCACTGATCTGCCCAAAAAAGCATCAGAGTTGCGGTAATTCATTATTTACTCCAACTAGCTAGAAATAAATAACAAATCCCGGCAACTCTATCTTATACTACAATGCTCAGCCCGAAATAAATGCTGCAAAACAAGGAGACGATTCCATCAAAGCTTTCTTTGCGATGTAACAGTATCCTTTATCGCCCCATTCTACTCCCCAGGAGTTTTTCACGATAAAATAGTTTCCGATATACCCAACAATTAACATTGAGTGACATCCATGCTTGCCGGAAGGCGCTTCTGCTTGTCGTAAAATTCCATCTCTACTAATTTTTTGAAATTCAGTTCCTGTGTTCATGTAAAATTCAACAGGTATTCCTTTCGAGAGTAATTTTTTTAGGTCTTCAATTCCAACATTCGCCGGCTTTAACTTGATCTTGTATTTTGCCGCGTCTGCATTCATTTCTTCTTCACTTACTTTTGGTTTTTTGTCATCGTTAGACCATAGTTTCGCACTGCAAATTCCATATTTAAGTAAATTCTTCAGTGGCTCAATGTTACCAGGAGTTCCATCGGCAGCAGCATGAGCTTTTTCGTAACTAGTGAATTTTCCAAGCAATTTATGTGTGCGCAACATTGTATAGTTGGTAGAGAGTTCTTCATGCTGTTTGTTAGCCATTATCCGCAGCATTTCAAAAGCATGTGTCATCGCATATGCCTTACAACGTCCGGTTTGTTTTTGATTTCCAATTGGAGAGCAATATTTTCTTAGATCCACAATGTCTTTCGGATCAACGTTTTTTAATTCGTCTGGAAGTTCTTGTGGTTTTGGTATTTTATCTGTTCTAGGAGGATCGACAATGTGAATATTTTTTGTATTGAAATCTTTTCCGAAAACGAGTAGCAAGATAGCAAGAGCTTCTGGTGTTAAGAATCCCAGTGGGCTAACTTCGCTACCATTTTTATAGAATTTGATTGTATCATAAGAGGCAGCACTTGGACTTTCAGCGGCTAATTTATCTTGATAACTACTAACCATTTGTTCTTCCACTGGTTCATATCCATCTTCAGTCATCCAATCATCAAATGATTCACCAAAGTGTTCGTTATCCGCAAATACTTTTCCGCCAAATTCTTCATAATCTTCTTGTGACCAATCCCCGTTATCCTCTTCTAGCCATTCGTCCTCTAATTCGTAATCGGAGGCTGTGGAAAATGCGTCATCATCGTCACCAAGATCATAGTCTAATTCTTCTCCATCATCTTCAGGCTCTTCTTCATCGGATTCTTCTTCCTCTGAATCCTCTTCTGCCTCTTCTTGTTCTTCGGAATTCTCATCTGATTCATCTGTTTCGTCAGATTCTTCTTCCTCCTCCTCCGAACTCTCTTCTTCTTCTTCCTGTTCTTCTGAATCCTCTTCCGGTTCATCGGACTCTTCTTCACCTTCTGTATCGTCAGATTCTTCTTCGCCTTCCTCGTCTGACTCTTCCTCTACTGATTCGTCGGATTCCTCTGTATCTTCTTCTCCGGAATCTTCTTCAGTATCGTCTGAGCCTTCATTGTCATCATCTTCTTCGTCAACGGCAAAGAGTTGAAGATCAATTGCATATATTGAATGTAAAACGTTTTCATTTTCTAAATCTATTAATGTTTTTGTCATAATCTCCATTTTTCCTACGGAATTTGTAATCAATTGAATCTGCTTATCAAAAAAGATTTTATCAGACCAATGATTAATAATATTTTTGCTTTCTAAAATTAGTCAGTAAAAAGAATACAATTTAATGAATGATATTCATGTCTCTTTTTTTTTATAATTTCTAATTCTTTTTAAGGAGTTATTTTATATTAGCCGCTAATTCTATTATTAGAAAATGATTTACCTGAGATAAAAGTATTGCAAATTGAACGATAATTTAAAATAAAGGGAGAAATACTTTATATTAATCATGATTTCTTTTTTAATTCTTTTTATTTGTATTTCTATTGGTGCCTTAGTTGGTTTCTTTGGACCGTTTCTAATTGCACAGTTTGATGAAAATCCTGCATGGGGATTTGTTCCAATGATAACGATTCCAGTTGGTATGGGAATAGGACTTGTTATTGGTATAATTATTATTATCCTCAAATATTTTTGTTGACCGAACTACTTATTTTTTATTCCATTCGATTATTCAGAAATAAATGGAGAGAACTATGAAATTTTCATCGCCCATTCTAAAAAGAGCTATTAAAGCGGATAAAACTAAATTGCCGGAATTACTCAAGATGATAAAAAAAACTGAGAATCCTTTTCTTATAGTTTCAGAAAGTGAAATGAATTACATTCAAGTATTCTGGACATCTAAGGGATATATTGTTGAATACCAAGAAGGTAGTATAAAAAAACACTTCGAGTCAGTTGAAAAAGTCACAATGACAGAAGCTAGAAAATCTATAGAGCTTTATATGGATGGTGACAAGTCTTGGAAAGATAGAATCGAATATGTTAAAATGAAAGTTCAGTAGCCTAATGCATTGCGCTTTCATCAAAACTTTTAATAGGAGTAATATACATGTATAATCAATTGACTTTCAATAGGAATCTAAAAAGGTAAGCGATATGCCATACGATATTACATTTTGCGTGGGACAAGATTGTCCTTTAAAAGAAAATTGCTTACGCTTTACAGGCGTTGCTTACGGTCGAACAGATTATTTTGGATGTATCCCGTATGATTTTACAAAGATGCAATGTGAGCACTATTGGGATGATAGACCTAGTGAGGATAATACCCGTTTGCTTGCCTATAAGCTTTGGCAGCAAGCAGGAAGTATTCCTGGAAAAGATTTAGATTATTGGCTTATTGCAAAAAATCAATTGATATACAATCTGCGAAATTCTTAATGGATAAAGGTTTTTATATGCTGTCAAGCGTTGAAGTTGAAATTCTAGTTGGAGCAGTAGAACAGGCAAGGGCAGAAGGAGAATTTCTATCTGCGAAATCGTCTTCTATTGCATGCAAAGAATCTAAGGAAGTCTATTCATGGAAGGATATTCATTCTACCAACTTTCCAGTATCTCAGGATTTATACGATGACTGGATTCTAAAAAACAAAGAGCCTATATCGTTCACCGATATTTCTGAACAGATTAAAATGAAATCTATTTCTGACGCGGAGTTTGGAGTTTTGAGTGAGACTATTGAAAATAAATGGTCTATTTTGTATTCTTTCACTAGACCCGGCATATCGGATAATGGAAAATTTGCGCTTGTGCAGATAACAGCGTTCTGCCCTTCCGGTCCTCCGAATTATGGAAGCATTTACTTACTAGAAAAATCTGAAATTGGTTGGACTGTAAAATATAACTATGGGTTATACAATCAATAGCTATCTTCGAAGAGCAAGGATCAGAACTGTTATGTCCAAAGCTAGCAAAGGGAAAAGAAGATAAATCATTAGATTAAATTGGGACTCGATCAAGTAAGTTGTAAACTTATTCTTACCAATCACTTTTTCTAGCACACTGACTGTGCTATCCGATGCATCGTTGAAATCTATCTGCACAAGATAGAATACGATATAAACAAAATTCATTCCAAAGAATAAAAGTAAATCCATTCCTTCAGGATCAGGAAAACTCATTGTATTTAAAAATGTCCAGCCGCTGTATAAGTGAAATCCAGTTACTAATATAAATCCTATTCCAAATAGGAACAGAAACCATCCATACGCTAGAAAGCGAAGTAGGAACATTAGGAATGTTATTATGATGAGCAATGTTTTAAGTAGAGTTAAAGTCATGTAGATTTTTTATTTATGTGAGAAATTTGTAGCAATAAACAAAGATTATCCACTATTCAGATAAACCGATCAGACTTTTAATAGTGCACCCTTCGAGAGCCTCCGGGTGACACTATGTCTAATTTTTCAAAAACGTTTGTAAATCCAATGGTGGATAATATTTAGTATCTGCTACTTATTTTTCTTCCTCGTCGTCGTCTTCGTCTTCTTCTTCATCTTCTTCAGACTCTTCACCTGAGTCTTCGATTTGCCAAGTTTCAGTTAAGGAGGCTAAGAATTCTTCCTCTTCCTCGGAAAGATCATCTACCCCAATTATTTCTCTAATATCATTTAAAACTTTTGCGAGTAGTGCAGAAGATAAATATTCTCCTACAAGAGTAATTGACTCTTCTAGTAGTTCTTCATTGTCTTCTTCTTTTGCACAATTTTTTAGAATTGCCTTTGCAGACATATCGACCCCAAGTTTTTCAAGAGTGGTCTGCATATAAGTAGAGATTTCATCGTATTCTTCTTCGCTAACTTCCCCGTCAGATCCAGCAGCGGCTAATATGATTAGTCCTAGTCTAAATTCTAGCGGATAATCACCCATAGCATCTAGCATTTCTTGATAATCTTCTTCACTCATATCCGCGAGTTCAGAATCATAATCTCCTGTAATGGAAGAGTCATCGCCCCAAGTAGATTCATCTACTTCGAAATTAGTAAGCTGTTTAATAATCCAACTATCTCCATCATTGTATTTTGGATTCACTAAATAATCATAAGGAATATAGCAATATCCGTTGTCTCCCCAATCTTCCCCCCAAGAATTTCTTACTATAAAAACTTTATCAGGATCTGAGTAACCAACGCATAACATCGCGTGTCCGCTATGTGATTCTCTTGATACTTCTGATGGAGTAGGAGCAGGAACTAATCCCGGTTTGCGCTGCGAATCAAATGAGTTAAATAAACTTAATCCAAATATGATTGGATGTCCTTCTGCTAATGCTTGCTTCCATGCATCTAAACTGACTGGAACTAATTGCATATCTTCTACTACAAAATTTGCTGCTTCTTCGTAAGCTTCTTCTGGAGGTTGTTCGCTATACTTGTCGATTTCATACGGCCAAGTATTTTCTGAGCAAGCACCTTTTTCTTTCAGGCTTTCTATCGCAGATGTAATCACGCATCCCGCATCTTCATCCGCGGTTCCATCTAATTCCCTTGCATTATAATAAATGAAAAGTCTGCTTACATCGTAATTGTCTGTGCCTTTGTGTTTCTTTACCAAATATTCATAAGCACCGGCTACTGCATTTGCCACACAACTCCCAATCTCACTTTGATCTTCTACTTTTGTCATATACTTTCTAAGATCGACTTTGGGAGGTAGTTTACTTGGAGCACTACTGCTTGCTGCATACTGCTTGGATCCTGCTTTCGGCTTTGCAGCTTTATATCCATGAACTTTTCTGGATGAACCGTCTGCACGATTGATTGTTAAATTAGCCATTTTTATTCCTTTGATTATAAAATTTAAATGAGAAAGAATTTCAAAATACTTTTATGAAATTTTCATAACTAAGCCCATTAAAAAGCAGTTAAGTATTTATTAAATGAAAAATAGAGTATAAGCAAAATAATCTTTGCCTCTACTAAATTTGGTGAGTTAATTTGTATTATGCGAAAGTTGAACAGACTATTGCGGTTAATGCGAAGTAGTTTTAAAAAATAATTTTATTTGTTTCTGTGCACATATTTAATAATTATATACAAAAAAATAAGAATAAAGTTACTTGTAATATTCGTTGGATTCAATTCCGACATTAAATACTTCAAAATTAAAGGAAATTAAAAATGAACATAGATAAAGCAGTAGATAAAGCGTTTGCAACAAAGTCATTAAAGGAAATCGCAGATTCACCTGTAGATGCTCTGAAAGGTGTAAGTGAAGGGGATGCTGAACTCTTGCAAAAAGCATTCAATGTTAAAACAGTAAGAGACCTAGCTGAGCTTAAATATGTGAAATGGGCGCAAGCAATTGTAGCTTTATCTGACACAGAATCTTAGAAAATACTTTTTCCCTAAAAAAATAGGGAATCTTGTTCAATGAACAGGATTCCCTATCTCCAGAAAAATTCATTTATCCTTTACGATTTACTTTCTTCCGCACTACCTTGATTTTCTAAATTCTCAACAACTGGTATTTTAGAATCGGTCGCATCAATAGACTCCTCTTCTTTCGGAGCAATATATCCGCCTTGCCCTACTTCCGCAATTTCAATATCTTCACTGGATTGGAGAGGAACTCCTGAAGGAGGAAGCAATGTAATGGAGTGCTTTCCTACCGTATCAAACTTCGGCATAGCAAATGTTAATTCTGATGCAGACTTGCAATCTGCTGCAATTGGACTACTAAATCCTTCGATCATGATCTTAGTTCCTTGGACAAACCCGGAACCTAAAATCGAGACTATAACATTATCTTGGTTTACTTCAATATGGTTTGGAGTAATTGCGTTTATGACAGTATCTTTTCCAATTGCCTTGCTTCCTAAGTAACCTGTTTGGCTAACACCCATTAGACCAAGAAGTGTAGGAGGTATATCTGGGAGTCCTTGTAATGGATTTCCGAGAGCAAAGTTGTATATATAAGCTCCAATTGACACAATGGTGAATCCAAATAATTGCAATCGAGATAAATCCACATTACCTCCTTCACAGAAAAGATTGCTCAGTTCTGGAGGCTTTGCTTTAATTTCATTCTTTGGTTTTTTGGCTCCTAGACCGTTAGCCGCAATCAATCCCCCGTAGCTGATAGACATTAAGACTACGAGAGTTGGATTAAAGTCTGGGATCTTTCCATTTCGCAGAAGTAGTCCCTGACTGATAATTACATACGCATAACTACCGATAGCCGCTATTGTCCAAACAAAAGCCTGGAATTTAGATAGACTATAACTATTTGTTGCTCTATCCGTTAGCATTAGCTCAAAGAAGTAGACAATAGAAGGACGTTTTACTCCTTTTCGACTTTTCATATCTGATTCTTGGTGTTTTTTGATTAATCCTCTAAGTATCATGTAAAGAGAAATTAAAAATAGGATAATAATGATTAGCCCAATAAAAGCAGCATAAACTTTCCAAGAAGGAGGAAGTAGCGTGATATTTACATAATTGGAAGGTCTACCTGAAACAAATACTTTAATCTTGAGCGTTTTTCTAAGCTGTCCATTTTTCATTAAGTCTTTTCTTAATGGAATGTTAAAACGTAAATCCTGTGCTTCATTGATAATGGGAGATAGAAAAAATGGTCTTTTCTCATCTACCTCAACGAATATGTCTTCTCCTTTTTCATTGGTGGTCAATTCAAGGATGCTAATGGAAATATCATCAATATCTGTTCCGAAATTATTACCGGATAATGTGATAGTATCCCCTCGTGTTCCACCTTCTGGACTGATTTTTTCGATATACGGTTGTTTGCCGGGTTGATCGTTTACAACTGGGACTTCAAAATCAAGAGTTGACTCAAGCACTTCATTCGTATTTGGAAACCTTGAGAAGAGTTTAATCTGTTTTTTCCCCGCTTCAATTTTATAATAAGCAGCAACTAAAAAGTTAATAACATTCGGATTATCACTGTCTTTTTTTGCAGAATCAAGTAAAATATCCGTTTTAACTTCCCCAATTTGAATTCTAAGTTTTTTTTCTTTTTTGCCATTCAATTCATCTATCAATTCATCTGGTTTATCACTGACGATAGATAAAGTATAAAGATCACCTGATAAATCTTTAAAACTAAAATACTCGATACTATATTTGGAATTTGTTGATGTATCTGAATTTGTCACCGGAGGATTCGATGATTCCGGTTGTGGATTACTCATTTGAGCAAAGAGTAAAGATGGGATGAATAGTAATAAAAAGAATTTGTTACGCAAAGTGTATCTCCCTTGTTGACGTTAGTTCTGACTTAGAACAGATTTACAGTTTTTAACATAGGGAAAAAATGCAATTCAAAATCGAAAATTAAATTTTGCGTAGGACTCAACGGTCGGCTGGGAAATTCCATTACCAGTATTGTTAAGGACAGGTGGAATAAAGGCAAATTCAAATGCGTCATTATCCACACCTAAATAGTAAAATACACCTGCCATGACAAGCATAGACAAAGCAGCACCTCCACTTGTATTTCTATAATTGCGAAACTCAGTCACTTTTTGTTCATTGGAATCTACTATACTCTTTTGATAAGAATAAAATATAAATAGATTCGAAAGAGAACTCGCATCTGTTCCTGAAAAATAATTTTGATATGTAGTAAAAAGAGTCAGTCCTCCAATAACTCCACCCTGCCAGGGATCTCCACGAATCGTATCTCTATGCACATTGATTCTATAATTCCAATATTGAAAGCTTGCATAGAACAAAGCTACCGAATACACTGAGTATTGCGAAAAATCAAAATAGGTGTAATCTAAAAAAACCTTCAAGCGGTTTTTGTAATAATCCTCGGTCTTGCCTTGCTTTAATTTTGCATTTACGGTAACAGGCTTTCCCTGTTCAATTTCAACGCCTGCATAATAGTCTACATGATCTTCCTTTTCAATTCGAATTCTATTTTGACCTAGCGGCACAACAATATTAGCCAGTGGACTTTCTCCAAGATAGGTTATTCCTAAGTAGACACTTGCACCCTCTGGGTTTGTTTTTACAGAAATTGTTCCTTTCTTTTCTAGTTTTTTTAAGGCGAAGGCATATTTAGATACAGAATCTTTTTTTAGATTCACAACTCTATTTAAAGTTTCAAATCCTTCTTTTGTAATTGTTACCGCATGTTGTCCTGCGGCTACATCTGATTTGTCGAGAGGTGTTTTCCCTGCATAATGTCCATCGATAAAAACAAGTCCGTCTACTTCTTCACCAGTGTCAATTTGAATCGTTGCCATTTCTTTGTTAAATAGCATTTTCTTAATTTTAAACCCTAAAGTATTCATTTCTTGATAGGCGCGGCGAAGGGATGTTACCTCTGAAATTTTTTCTACTTTCCCATTTTTCCTATTTGTAAATTCTACATTGATAGTAAGAGAATCGCTTTCCGTTGTGATGTATTCCCCTGTTATAACATAGAAGCATTTATTCTTTCTGCCGATTTCAAGATTTGATTCTAGGAGTGGTGCTGTCTCCATTGGAATCAAGGCAACATCTAACTTTATATACCTTGGATCTTTTTCAGGCAAAACATCCTTAGCCCCTGTGTTTAAATCGTTCAAAGTTTTACGGTTTAATATTGGTTTACCCCTTTTAGCGGGTTGTTCCTTTGACTGATCTCCGAATGCATGGTATACAACAGTCTCTAAGACATCTGCATCATAAACGTATTTGAATCCATTTAAATTGGAAATGATTACTGATGGAATTCCATTTGCTAAATACTGAAATTTTTCATTCTCTACTTTACTTCTAAAAGGAAACAGGCAAAGCTTTCTAGATTTTTCATATTCTATTTTTTCCGGTAAAGATTGTTCCGGAAATTGAAAGTATTCATCAATTCCAAAAACAGAAAGGGAAAATAGAAAATAAAGGAGTAGGCTTTTTACAGTTTTTTTATCGGTGTTCATCGGTGATAATCCTCATTTCTTTTTTCCTAAAGACAAAACTAAAAATAAAATTCCGAGGATAGGAGTAAAGAGAGAAATTGGAGAAACTAAAAAATAATCTTTAGAAAAGGCAATCTGCTCTCCAAGTCCGGGTCCTAAAAAATCTGTTCCAAAGTCAATTCCCATATAACTGAAAATGGCAACTGTCATGATAACACCTGGAATTCCTGTTACAAATAAAATAAAAAGCATAGAAATTATTTCAGGGAAAATATGTTTTTGAAACAAATAATACTGATTTGCCCCCATAGTCTTTGCGGCAACTACAAAACCGCTTTCTTTTACTTCTCTTATTTTTCCCTGAATGGATTCATAGGCAAAAGCCCAATCGGAAATTACGATTGCAAGATAAAATACAAATAGTTCAGAGCCGAGCGAATACAATACAATAATGGCGACTAAGAAAGAAGGAAGAGATAAAAATACAGAAGCAAAAGAATCAATGATGAAATTAATATACTTGTTTGATGCATATGATAGAAAGGAAATGCAGACAGAGAAAAATAAAGTTATCCCGCGGGCAGGAATAGAAATTAAAAAAGTCGTAAAGGTTCCAAATGCGTATAATGCATATATATCTCTACCGAGTCTATCACAGCCAAGCGGATGCTTCCAGGATTGAAATGCTTTCTCACTCGATTGAAGCAAATCTACATTTACCGGAGCTTCAAAGAAGACTAAGCCAATGATTACAGATAGAATGAATAGAAAGTTGAAAACTATAGATGCCATCTTACTCCATCGACAATTTGAACTGTAATTTCTTGGCTGTTCGCGTAAGGATATAAAAAACAATTCCAGAATAGAACAAGAGTGCACGTAGAAGATTTTCATCTAGGCTTTTTACTGCGTAGTATAATGATTTGCCGATACCTGGAAAAAAGAAAATCTCTTCGACAAGAATGGAACCTGAGAGCAGAGAACTAAAATCTATTAGTATAAAAATTAAAACCAAAGGAAAAATCTTTCGGAAGATATAATAAAATACAATTCGAGCACGACTGAATCCGCGAGTTTGTAGAAAGAAAAAGTAATCAGAATCCTTTTCTTTTTTTCCTTCATCTAGGCTTATATAAAAGATTCTTGCGAAGACGCGTGAGCCAAGAGCAATTCCGGGTAAGATCAGATAAAGTATATTACCCGCTTCGTATCCCCCGGGAGGTAATATTCCCAAATACAAAAAGAAAAATAGAAATAGTAAAATGGATACAACGAAAATAGGGGTAGATAGTATTAACCTCGAAAGAAACAGCAGAGAATTTTCTAGAATTTGAATCTCTAAGTATACACAGGAAAGTGCCGCAGAGATCGAAGTAATTGAACCAAATAGAATTGCAAAGATAGACAATTGCAAAGTGGGAAATATTTTCTTACCGATATGAGAACTAACGTTTTCTCCCGATTCTGTTTTACCGAAGTCTAAAAAAAAAAGAGACTTCATTGAATCAAGAAATGATTTGGAATAAGAAGAATCTTTGGCTAACTCTTGTATGTCGCTTTTAGCAAGGCTTGATTCTGCGTAAAGGAAACTCTTGTCTTTTGCGCGAATAGTTGTTATGCCTGAAATGAATACCGACAAACAAAGTATAAAGACAACAAAATGGTAAATTTCACGGACCAAAGAAAAATAATCCTAGCTAGAGAAAGCTTCCAATATGTCTTCATAGTTGTTGGAGTAGATCATCTTGTTGCGCTCTTCTTTTAGATTTAATGTCTTGGCTATGAGTGCTAACGTTTTGATATGCTCTTGGAATTTATTTTTAGGAACTATGAGTAAAATGAAAATATGAACAGGCATTTTGTCTATTGCATCGAATGCAATTCCTTCTTTGGATAGACCAATGACAACTTTTAATTCTTCTACAAGGCTTACCGAGCAATGAGGAATAGCAACGCCACTGCCAATTCCTGTTGACATAGATTTTTCACGATTAAGAAGGGAAGTAACAATTTCAGCGCTTGCGGCTTCCGTAATGCTTCCGATACGAACACCGTGCTCCACAAGAATGGAAATCACGTCTTCTTTATCTTTCGCCTTCAAATCATAGATGATATTATTCGGAGTGATAAGTTCTAAGAGATGATTCATTTTCTTACAATGTATCTATAGAGTAAGTTTTTCGCCAAAATGCTTTCTGTCACTAAATAAAATATAATCCCATATAAAATAAAGAAAATTATGATAAAAAGGATAGGGGGAAAAACTAAATTTGCTTGTATCAAGAACCAGCTTGTAACAAGAGTGCCAAGTGCAACGATTAAAGATAGGAAAGATGATAGATGATGACTTCTCCCGGGGGCAGAAAATAGAATATACCACAAACTGGTAAAATTAATAATTTTATTTTTGCAAATGAGTAAATCATATCTGTAGAAATAGCTAAAAATAAATGCCATCACAGAAATAAGAATTACATCCAAGATAAAATTCTCCTGACGTAAAAATAAAAAACCTACAAGCATTAGAAGATATAAATCAAGACTTTCTAGAATAGAAAAAAAAGTTGGAGCAAAGGAATTTCCAAAAGAAATAAACGGATTCATATACATACCGGTTACGATTGGAAAAAAAGAAAACGGCATTTCTGAATTAGCCGCAAATACATTTAAAGTGATAATATTCATTCTTCCCAATATAAGTCCAAGTGCAACAGAAAGCAAAGACAGAAAAAGTCCGGGCGGAAACCTAAATTTATAAAATACATTTCCCCTTAACGAAAAAATGAAATACACAACCAGGCTAAACGAAATCGTAAACCAATTTAGAAAACCAATCGGAGTAATCAAAAGATAAAGAGTCAATTGATAAAAAAAACTTAGATAGTAAATATACCCAACGTTTAATTTGTAATAGAGGTAAAACAAAGCAGCCGCAACGTAAGCGAATAAGAAATAGAAAAGGAATGAAAGATTTTGGAACACAGTAAATACAGCTATTGTAAATAAACTAATAAACGACAGAGCATCCACAAAAAAATCACTGGAAAAAACTTTAAAGCCTCGGTTGGTTAATAATATACTATGCGACGACAAAACTAGCTCCCTGTTTAATTTCGTTTATTCTAGTAGAGAGATCGATATGAGATGGACAAAGCAAAGAGCATATACCGCATTCGAGACAAACGCTAGAGTTAAATGCTGATTTGTCTTTTTCTAAAATACCTCTTGGATTTGCATTCACAGGACAATAATAAGAACAGTCATTGCAATCAGTGCAATGCTTTTCTGTTTTTTCAAAATGAATTCGATCACATATAATGACAGAATGATGCCTGTATATATCAAAGATAAATTCCGTTCCTATTTCATAAACAGGTTGTTTATCATAGAAAGAATTTACGGTAAAGTATTTATACTTCGACTGGAAACTATTTAGAAAGTCTGAAAGATTTAAACCATTGCGTAAGAGGAAAGCCTTTGTTTCTCCTTCTAATGTTCCACTCTGATTGATGATATTGACTGACACATAACGCTCGTGAAATGGAATATTAAAATACAAGGCTCGAATCAAATGGTAAATTGTTTCGGGTCCTAGGTATAAAAATCTTTCTTTGGGAAAATCTTTAACAATATCTACACCTACATATTTATGCAAAAAATATCTTGGACTACCTTCTGGATAACGGTAATTAATCTTCTTCTCAGTAAGAAAATCAATTGTGTTTACGTTTGGAAAAATATTGGTAATATTTTTTTTGAGTTCGGGTTAATTCATTTTTGTAGATTTCAAAAATTTTAGATTTATAATCGATTAAGTTTTCTCTTGTAAAAGGTGCAAATACGATAAATGAATCTCTATCAGGAATAAGGGATGAGAATAAAGATGCGAGTGATTGTCCGGGAAAGTCTAATGATACTACACCGGAAGAAATAATCTTTTCGTTTAGTAAGTCAAGCGCATATTCACCATTAAACTCGGTAGGACGAAAGTTTAATTCACCATCGATTGTAAACGTGATTGTTGAAGTGCTTGGAAAGTAATTAGCGATACCATTTACAGGGGATAATACCTTAATAGCCTCATCCTGAAAAACTGTATCACCTATATTAAGGCGTCTTGGATACTCTCCTACGACTGAAAGTTTTTTTCCATAGAATTCATTGTGAAGAGTAAGCTCACTGAGAGAGGGCACGGGAACCCGTAAGTCAGTTGAGCTTTTGATTTTAAAGAATTGAGAAGTTTTGTAAGTTGCCACGAAGAACTTCCCTTAAGAGCTTAATTAAGAAGCAGATTTTACCATGTAAATTTCGTCTTTAATTGGAAGTTCTTTCTTTAGGTTTTTGATGTATGGGAGAATCTCACCCATTTCTTCATAGAATTCACAATCTGCTTGCATACGTCTTGCAACAGTAAAATATTTATAGAGTTTTTCTTCGCCTGAGCGCTTTGACCATTTCTTCTTTGTGCATTTTACACGAAGAATATATTTATCTTGCTCAGCTTCAAAATTTCTTACTACAACACAATTAATGCAATTGGCACAATAGACTTTCTCGCTCATTTTTGGTTTGTCCCTTTCTCGGTTTAGAATTAATTCAGAGTTGAATGGAAATCCAACCCTGAATCAGTAAATTTAATGTTTAGTACATTGTCAAGCAATTTCGATGCTGACTGCTGGCTTCTCTTCCATTTCTGGTTTTGCGCTCCAAAGAGCTTCTTTGATTGAGTTGATTGACACAAAGAAAAAGCCTAGAGAGTAGATGAACATGAATCCAATGATAAACGGCTTCTCTACCATGATAGAAATATACACACAGAATAGACAATAAACGCCCATTAAGAATTCAAGAATGGTCAAAGAGTCAAATGGAACAAAGTATTTAAGTCTTTCTTTCATATTATCAGTGTTGTTTTCTAATCTCATCTTAGGTGTTCGTTTAAAGCTAGACTGAATTCCTAAAAGTGCCTCTAACCAAGCGCGGGTATTTACAATGGCAACACCAGTTCCAATCATAATCATCACAGGCAGAAAGAAGATTCTAGACTTCCAATCTGGATAGATTTCTTTTTGCGAATACATGTAAAATATAATCGGACCGATTGACCCAATAGATAAAAACGCAGCTGTTCCATAAAGAATCACGACTGGCAAATCAAACAAGTTGAATCCAGACCAAAATTCCATGAGAAGAAGAGGAGCAGTAAATAGAATATTGATTACCATAAGTGGATGCACGGAATAATTGATTAGATGAATAATCGCTTCGGATTTAATTCTCCAAGGCAATTCAGCATTCCAAATTCTAGGTAAAAGCTTAACAGCAGTTTGGATACTTCCCTTACACCATCTGAATTGTTGGGATTTATAAGCAGAAATCATAGCAGGAATCTCAGCCTTACAAACGATGTCTTTAAAATAACGGAATTTCCAACCTTTTAACTCAGCACGGTAAGAAAGATCAAAGTCTTCAGTCAAAGTATCATGCTCCCAACCACCAGCATCAACGACACAAGCCTTTCTCCAGATACCAGCCGTTCCATTGAAGTTCATCCAAAGGTTGCTAGCATTACGAGCTACTTGTTCGATCATGAAGTGACCGTCGATCCCATAGCTTTGTGCTTTTGTAAGTAAGTTATAGTCTTGGTTGATATGACCCCAACGAGCTTGCACCATACCAACTTCTTTGTCTTTAAAATAAGGAACTGTTTTTAATAAGAAAGAAGGCTCAGGAACAAAGTCAGCATCAAAGATAGCTACGAATTCACCCTTTGCTTTTGCAAAACCAGCTTCTAACGCACCAGCTTTGTGTCCGGCACGGTTGGTTCTATGCAAATGAGAAATATTAATTCCTTGCGCTTTGTATTGGTTTACAATGCGACGAGCCTTTTCGACTGTTTCGTCTGTAGAGTCGTCTAGAACTTGAATTTCAATGCGATCAGCAGGATATTCAAGGCGAACGGCAGCATCAATCAAGCGATCTACAACGTAAAACTCATTGTAAATGGGCAATTGAACAGTAACGAAAGGTAGATTCGGATCTGTAACTTTAAAAGCTAGGCTAGGATCAGATTCACAGTAAGCCTTGTTCTTACGGTAGAGATTTACCATAAGCAAGGTATGGAGGCTAAATAGAAATAGAACAAATATGTCTATCGCGTAAATGGAAATGAAAAGAACAGTTATAATTATTAGCATAAGAGTCAAAATATACACATGAGCCGCCCTGTCAAGTCCAAAACGGCATAGCCAATGCGCGCTAAGAATAAGAAAGGATTACCACCGATAAATTAAAGATAGAGTTTGATTTCAAACGGGCTTTAATTTTTTACTAATTGACCGCCGGATCTAACCCAGTCGGCACAGGCGAAAGAAACAATGTCATGCTCAAAGCCCGGAAGCTTTGCGTTTTTGAATTGTTTACGGAACCATTTAAAGAAATCATCTGCCATATGTAAAAATTCAGGAGATTTGGGAACTGTTCGAAGAGGCTCTTTTAAGAGTGCGTCTTTGATATAGTAGATACGGTCAGATTTTTTTGACTCTCCTGAAAGATTAGAGCACCAGATTTCTATGACAGGCGAATTCATTACGTCTATAACATAATATTTTTGTGTATCCACATAATTTAAAATAACAGATTCTATATCTTCTCGACGCAATATATATTTATGTCCACGAAGTTTGTGATTTCCAGAATAATCGCTTAACAGAGAGTCTGCGAAAAGTAAATTCTTATCTGGAGATGGCTTTCCAATTAATAAAAGATCATTCTCTTTTATATAATTGTCAATTTTCTTAATATCATCTAAAGCTAAATAAAAATTTATTTGTCTACTATTCATTGTCTTTAGTCATTGTAAGGATGAAATTCTACTTCGATTCCTGTTTCTTTGGATACTTCTTCAATTACATCTCTTTTCCTCTTTACAGGCAAGCCTTTTTTGGTTTGCTTTCCAATCTGATGTAATTCTACAATATTCCTATTATCATCTAAACCGGCTACATCTATGAATCAACGTCTTGGGCGACCTCTTTTACTTTTTCCTGATGCTTTTCACCACCCTTTTTTCCGAAAGGGTTTGGTATCTTTTTAAAAATAGACATTAGCCTAGAATGAGCTAAACATATAATTGGTAAATTCTTTTTTCATCTATAGGAATGCTAAATTGCGAACCCATTTAACTATAGGCAAGGTAATTCGATTTTTCGAGCCAATTTCTACTTATATCTAATCCTCAAACCCAATCCTTCTATTATTGATTGAACTTAAGGGTGGCAATTCCTGAATATCTGCATCTTCGATTGTGTCTAAGACCGCGCGATTCATTAGCTCACGAGGATTAAGCAAGGCGACTCTTTTGGCGTGGTTCTTAAATGCCTGTTCAATTAGATTGCGCGCAGTTCTTGCGTTGGCGAAGTCGCTGTCTTCTTTTCTTCGCTCTAGGAGTTGAGAAATAAGCCTTTGATGAGCTGTGTCTGTGATTTCATATCCATCATTCTTGCAAATATCGCGGCAAATATCACTTAATTCCTCGTCAGTGAAATTTTGAAACAATAGTGTTTTACCAAAACGACTAAGGAGTCCCGGACTTGAGTTCATTAATTTTTCCATCGGCTCTTGGTAGCCTGCGAAAATAATTACGACTTCATCGCGGTAATCTTCCATATACTTTAGAATTGTATTCACGGCTTCTCGTCCATACATATCACCCGAAATGGAGTCGCTGAATAAAGAGTAAGCTTCATCTACAAATAGAATTCCACCACGAGCATCTTCAATGCATTCCTTTGTCTTAAGCGCGGTTTGTCCTAAGTATCCCCCCACGAGCCCGGAACGATCTACCTCAATCACATGACCACTAGGAAGCACTCCTAACTCTCTATATATATCACCAATCAAGCGGGCAACCGTTGTTTTTCCCGTTCCCGGATTTCCCGTGAATAGCATATGTAGTTGTAATCCTCTTGCGGAAGAAGGTCCTTTTCTAAGTTTACGAATACGTATGAAGTCAGCCATGGTTTGAATTTCTTCTTTGATTCCATTCATCCCACGTAGAGAATTCAATTTATAAATGGCTGATTTTGGGTTTTGTTTTGGATCAACGGGAGGTAATAGCTGTATGTCTCCAACATCAAATGGATCAACAGTTATATCACTGTAAACAAACTTTTGGAAATGTTCTTTCGGGAGAGTTTTTATATCCTGGTTTGTGATGCGTGCACAATGCTGCGAAATTGCGCGCTCGAATATGTTTCTTACTTCTCTTGCGTTGCCAAATCCTTTTCCTCTTTTTTTGATTAGAATTTGCTCTATGGCAAAACTTCTATCTTCCTTTGAAAGACTCATTTCGTGTTTACTGCACATATTGTCTAGGAGAATTCCGATTTGCTCATCTGTGAAGTCTTCAAATGGAATTATATTTGGAATACGACTCTTTAATCCCGGATTCAAATCAAGGAAGCTGCGCATAAGGTCTGTATACCCCGCCAAGATGATGACTAGTTCGTCTCGATAATCTTCCATGTATTTTATAAGAGTATTGATACATTCTTGTCCTAAAGTATCATTCTTATCAATCTTAAGGCTATAGGCTTCATCTATAAATAGAATTCCTCCGCGAGCTTTTTCGACTACCGCCGTTGTCTTAGGAGCAGTATGACCAATATACTCTCCAACTAAATCGACGCGGGATACTTCTACTAGATGGCCTTTCTTTAAAATTCCAATCTTTTTAATTTCTTGTGCATAGTAACGGGCAAATGTTGTTTTGCCGGTGCCAGAATTTCCTGAAAACACAGCGTGTAGATTTACTTGAAAGGGAGGAAGAGAATGCTTTTTACGCTCTTCATTTACTACTGTGAGCGCCAACACTTGCTTAAGCGCATTCTTTGCGAGTTCTTGTCCTATAAGATTTGATTCTTTTAAAAAAGACTCTTCTGGAATCTTGGATCCTTTTGTGATAGGAGCAAGAATAGAAATGATTTCGGTATGATTATTTTTCTCTGCATAATCGAGTGGCTTTGCACCGTTTTTATCTTTGAAATCGGGATCTGCATTTGCTGCTAATAGACATTCGACAATCGCTTTATTTCCTTTTTCAGAAGCAATCATGAGAGCCGTTTTCTTGGGATCCGCAACATATCCATCTACTTTCGCTCCCCAATTTAAGAGCATTTGCACCATATCCAGGCGTCCACCGATGCAAGCTTGACCAAGAGTAGTAACAGGTCCTGAAGAAGTAAAATTAGGATTAGCCCCATGTTTTAATAAAAGTTCAAGAATATCTAAGGAGCTTCTTGCGACGGCAAAATTGATAGGAGAAGCAATTTCGGGACGTTGGAAATTGGGCGTGATTCCTGTTTCTAGAATCGAACGAGTGTCTGAAACGTTTCCGTAATCTACAGCAGTCGTAAGTTTGGTTCGGAGTAGTTCTACTGTCTCGTTGAATTTTTCTGGTATGGTTACTTCTGCTATAGTAGTCATTTTTTCCTCTTTCCTAGCCATTGGCTTATTTCATTTCTGTTTGCTTATCCCCTTGTCATTAGCCGCTAAGGCGGTTTCAAAGAAAAGCCAAATATTGATTGGAAAAAAGAAGGGTATTTGAAACACTTAAAAATATTGGAAGGGACTCTTTGAAGCTATATACAATTCTAATCTTCATTGCAATTCATTTATTCAGATTTAATAATACGAATACACTTTCAGCGCATGACGAACAAGGAAAAATAAAACACCAGTTAGAAGTAAGCCTTGATATTACAGAGGAAGCGGCTAAGAGAATTATTACTCACTATGCGTTTCAGCCAAAACAGAGAATTGATTATGTTTTTGACGTATATGATGGGAAAAAATTTCTTCTTTTTCCAGGGATGCATAAGGTAAGGTTTCGAGTAAAAGAAGAAGAGGATAAAAGCGTAATTCAAATGAATACGAGTGTTGAGTTTTTGCAAAGAAGCTGTGAGAAGGATTTGGCAATCACTATTCGAAAAAAGAAAAACGGGGAAATGCAACTCTCGCGTAAGAAACACAAGCATTTGACTCAAGGCAATGATTTTCTAACTCAATTGATCGCAAGTCCGCAGAAAGGAATTCGCTCTTTGAATGAGTTTAATAAGACCTTACAAACTTTAGATATTCCCCTCAAAAATGAATTAGAAAAAACTTTTTCTGATAAGAAATGGATTTATCTGCCAATCAATATCACTAAGAAAACTAAATGGAAAATAAAAATAAACCTGGGATACGGAGAAATCATTGTTTCTATTTCAAAAGGAAAAGATTTTATCGGGAATAGGTATATACAAGAAAAATGGGAGATAGAATTCCAAGTCGATCCAGAAGACTGGAAGGATACTAACTGTATCGAAAAGTATTGTGGAGTAGAAAAGAGTGTTTGTAAATTCTTACAGACAGAGAAGATTTCCCAAAAAGATTTGAATCCCACCAAGCTCTCTACCTATGAGGAAGTAAAAAAAATCATCTATCCGTATAACCAAGACTTTGGCTTTTAGAAAAACCTCACTGTATAGGAGATTGTCTCGCTAGTAGTAGTTGATTCTTGGCTTCAGAAAGGCTTTCCGTTTTAAGCTTGCTTCTATAATGCGTACTAAAAACCTTGTGGTAGAGATTAAAAACTATGAAATTTGGTATTTTAAAAGAAACAGGGGAAGAAAAGCGCGTTGCGATGCTTCCCGAATCCGTGGATGCACTCATTAAAATGGGTCAATCTGTGTTAGTAGAGAAAGGTGCTGGCGATACAGCTTATGCATCTGACGAAGACTACAAGAAAGTAGGGGCGACAATCGTTTCTAAAAAAGAACTTCTTGCACAAGCCGAGGCTGTTATCAAAATCCAGCTTCCTGATGCAGAAGAGTTAGACGGCTTAAAGCCTGGAACGATTCTGTTCGCTGTGTTACAACCTTTGTTCAATTTCCAATTGATTAAGGTTTTAAACGATAAAAAGGTCTCTGTATTCAGTATGGATACA
The DNA here is from genome assembly GCA_016708435.1 of Leptospiraceae bacterium. Taxonomy (NCBI): domain Bacteria; kingdom Pseudomonadati; phylum Spirochaetota; class Leptospiria; order Leptospirales; family Leptospiraceae; species Leptospiraceae bacterium. Next base: position 160,262 of record JADJFV010000008.1, read on the forward strand.
ATTCCTCGTATCACAAGAGCCCAGTCAATGGACATTTTAAGTTCACAAGCAACTGTTGCTGGATATAAAGCAGTATTAACCGCTGCGAGTCATTTACCCCATTTTTTCCCAATGCTAACAACTGCGGCAGGAGCAATTCCTCCTTCTAAGATGTTAATCATGGGAGCAGGTGTTGCAGGTTTACAAGCGATAGCCACATCTAAGCGTCTTGGTGCAGTGACAGAAGTATTTGATACTCGTCCAGAAGTAAAAGAGCAAGTAATGTCTCTCGGTGGAAAGTTCGTTGAAGTAGAAGGAGCGGCTGATGCTTCTAAAGCAGGCGGATATGCAGTAGAGCAAACCGAAGACTACAAAAATCGTCAAAGAGAAGCGATTCATAAATCAGCAGTTAAGGCAGATGTAATTATCACAACAGCACAAATTCCTGGAAGAAAAGCACCGGTTCTGATTACAGAAGATATGGTAAAAGGAATGAAAGCTGGCTCTGTTATTATTGATATGGCGGCTTCGACTGGGGGCAACTGTCAATTAACCGAGAACAATAAAACAATCGTTGCGCATGGAGTTACTATCATCGGAAATTCCAATCTGCAATCTACAATTCCTTTTGACGCGAGTAAAATGTTTGGAAAGAACGTCATCAACTTCTTGAAGAATATGCTTTCTAAAGAAGGAAAGATTGAACTCAATTTCAACGATGAAATTATTTCGGGAACTTGTATTGCTCACGCAGGCGAAGTTCGTCACAAGGCAACACTGGATCTAATCAACAAATGATTGGAGTTTGGCTAATTACTATTAACCCATATGGGCAGGAGCCTCAGAAACAAAACTCTGTGACTCAGTGCCTCTGTGGCAAATCTTTTTAGGAGATATTATGGATCAGATATTAGACTTTTTAATAAAGAACAAAGCAATGATTTACATGCTTGTTCTCTCTATTTTCGTAGGGATAGAAATCATTTCTAAAGTCCCGGCGGTGGTATTACACCTCCGCTCATGTCAGGTGCGAATGCAATTCACGGAGTTGTGATTGTAGGTGCTATTTTAGTTATGGGAGCTGCGAAAGAAGACGATACGCTTTCTTTGGTTCTAGGTTTTATTGCCGTGATTCTAGGAACTCTAAACGTAGTCGGTGGATTTGTTGTTACGGATAGAATGCTGGAAATGTTTAAAAGAAAACTCCGCAAAGAAGGTTAAACGATGACTGGATATATAGAAATAGCTTATTTTTTTGCATCTCTTTCGTTTGTAATTGGACTCAAGATGTTAAGTCATCCTGATTCTGCTAGAAAAGGGAATATGTTAGCCGCTATCGGTATGGGGCTTGCAATTTTACTTACAATCCTTGGAGAAGGTGTTCGCAATTATGCTTGGATATTTGGTGGATTAGTAATCGGAACAGCACTCGGTGCAATATCTGCTCGTAAAGTAAAGATGACTGCAATGCCACAGATGGTGAGTCTTTTTAATGGAATGGGTGGGGCTTGTGCGGCTGTAATTTCTCTTGTTGAATTTGTTCATCATGATGATTTAAAATCAGGACTCATGAATAGCACAACAGGTATTATCCTCGCGGGAATGCTAATTGGTTCGGTTTCTTTTTCAGGATCGATGATTGCGTTTGGAAAACTACAAGGCTATAAAGCAATTGAAAAGCCTGTTACTTATCCAATGCAAAAAATCCTCAATACAATTCTCATGGCATTGACCATAGGAATTGGAATTTTCATTATGACAAGTTACCAGAATTCGCATGATGCGAGTGGACTTTTCTATGGAATGTTTGCACTGGCTTTACTTTATGGAATTCTTTTTGTATTACCAATCGGTGGAGCAGATATGCCGGTGGTTATATCACTCTTAAACTCATTCACTGGGTTGCGGCTGCCTCGCTGGTTTCTTATACAGCAATATGGTAATGTTAATCGGTGGTATCTTAGTTGGTTCTGCAGGAACAATTTTAACTGTTGTTATGTGTAATGCGATGAACCGTTCTCTAATGAACGTAATCTTTGGAAGTTTTGGAGCAGGTGCTGGTGCGTCAGCGTGACCTCTGCTTCTGGAGATCAAACAGTTAGAGAAATTTCTCTTACTGATGCGGCAATTCTATTAAGCTATACTAAAAAAAGTAATTATCGTTCCCAAGTTATGGTCTTGCAGTTGCACAGGCACAACATACCTGCCATGAGCTAGATACCTTATTAGAAGAAAAGGGTAGATGTTCGTTATGCGATTCACCCTGTAGCGGGTCGTATGCCTGGTCATATGAACGTTCTTCTTGCAGAGGCTGATGTGCCTTATCCAAAAGTTATTTGATATGGAAGAAATCATCGGTGAGTTTTCTTCTACTGACGTTGTATTAGTCATTGGGGCAAACGACGTAGTAAACCCTGCGGCTCGTAAGGATACAGCAAGTCCAATCTATGGAATGCCTATTCTAGACGTAGACAATGCGGCTAATATCATTGTGCTCAAGCGTGGTATGAATGCTGGTTATGCTGGGATTGAAAACGAACTTTTCTTTGATCCAAAAACAAAAATGCTTTTCGGTGATGCAAAGTCTTCTCTCGTTAAGTTAGTAGCAGAAGTAAAACAAAACTAGAACGCTAGCGCATAGCCAATATCTTTAAGCTAAGGATTTCACAGTCATTTCGAACGAATGTGAGAAATCTATTCTGCAAAAAACGGTAGTATTAAGCAAGATAGACCTCTCACGATGAGACAGTTCGAGGTGACAGGGGTAATCACTCTTAACTTAAGATATTCGGCGCAAACCTAGCGTAAGGAATCCAGTGGAAAGACGAAAAGAATTTCTAGACCATTGCCGGTGATTGTATTCGGGATTTTATTTTTAATTCTCCCGTTTGTCAATTATATCAACTTCGCTTATCATTTTCAAATACCATTTGAGAGTTTTGTAGAAGTATTAAGAATGTTAGCGTAATCGCTATTATCCTTGCCGTGCTTCCGTTTGCAGTCGGAATTGGTATCCTACTTGTAAAGCGTTGGGGTTGGTTTCTGTTTTTATTCTATTGCTGTTTCGGTATTGATTTATAACAGGTAGTATCTTTTTCTGAGCCATCCGAGGCAAATATACTTACTGATCCAAAGCGCACTTGGATTTTCAGCGATGTTTTATTTTTAAAGCCAGATATTTCTGCTCCTTATATGAAAATGTATGGAAGAGGTTGAGATTTCAAATTAGAAAACCAATCGAAGTAGATATCAATGTAAATGATCTCAAGCTTAGAACAAGAGATATTTCGCCTACCGGTTTTTTTCGTAGAGTGGCTCAACTGCCCACTCGAACTAAACCAAGAAGTCAACGTTACTCTTTATATTGATAAACAAACTCTCGAATTAAAAGCAGGAGTTGTCCGACTTGATTCAGTTGGTGCCGGTATCATCTTTTCGTTTCTTAGATGCAGATTCTACAAAGACAATCAAAGACTGGATTTCTAAACAAGAAAGTTAATATCCCTTTACTCACTTTCACTAATAGAAACATTTAAAAGATTAGCACCGATAAAAGATACGATAGATTTTAAACTTACAGTCTATACGGGATTGTATAGGTTACAATTTCACCGCCCTTAACCGGCAAATTGACAGTAGCTGATAGAGCATTTCGTTTTACCATTGCCATAGATATTTGTTTTATGTCTTTACAATAGACTACACAATGAACATAATAGGCATTATCCTGTAGGTTATCTTCTTCCCATTCGAATAAGACTTTGTTTCATTCTTAGATATTTTAGACCAAGAGTCCTTTCATTCCTAGATTCGTAAAATTAATTTTTCATACTCGATGTTTACAGAATCTAAAGAGGTTTACAAAACTATGATTCAAAGAATAAAGAAGGAATTATTGCTATTAATCCCTCCTGGGTAGTTGGTAGTGCAAGGTATGTCGAAAGATTTGAAATAGTTTTGAGTGGAAAATCGCTTTTTGACTTATGATTTGCTTTTCGCTATTTGATTGTTTAATTTTTACGGGAGAGTTCGAATGAATGTTTTCCATTTCTTCAATAGTAAACTAAATCTCGAGCTTTCCACTAAGTGTGCTATTTGGTTGTGTGAATAATTGTGCCATAATGTATTAGTCCTTACCTCACCTTTCGAACAGTTCCTCACTCCAATGCAATTGGGCGAGTGGTTACTTGCTATTTACCTGATATTTCAGAGTATAGGGAAGGTGTTTTATATTTCGCTATTAAATTGTTTAAAGTAAATTAAATTTATTCTGTCTAAAATTTTTTCCAATAATTACGTAGTTCAACACATTTGAGACATATAACGAGTTTGCGGTAGATATTTTGCAAAAATGAGATAATATTAATCGGTGTATATGCTTTCTTTATGTTGTCGTTTACTCTTCTTCGGTCTAGCTCGCTTATATCTCGGTCTAAGTCCGGTTCAAACTGCCCAGGTAACGTGTTAGACCGGCTCTATAAGCGTAGCTAGAGCGGCTGTGAGTAAAGGTTTGGTTATAGGAAACTAAATAATGAATATTCTTGAACATTCTATTTCCATTTGGAATGGTTGCGGGTGTGTTGAAATTGACAATATATGTAGGGGAAAGACTATTGTAATTTATATGCAAGGGAAAGAACTTCGAAAATTAGAAGCCGAACTTTGGAAAGCCGCCGACCAACTGAGAGCTAATAGTAAACTAACTGCCTCTGAATATTCTATGCCGGTATTAGGGCTGATATTCTTAAGACATGCTTACAATCGTTATTTAAAAGTTAGAATTGAATTAGAGAAGAATCTACCCAGTCATCCACAGCGCGGAAAACGCCCGTTAACCAAGAAGGACTTTGAAGAAAAGAATTCTATGTTTCTCCCTGACAAAGCACATTTTGATTATTTGGTGACTCTGCCCGAAAGTGCTGACATTGGCGAAGCAATTGAGGCAGCGATGAAAGCTATTGAGGATGAATATGAAAACCTCAAAGGTGTGTTGCCAAAGAATTATTCTATTTTCGGCAAAGACTTGTTACGCGAACTACTACGAATTTTTAATAAAGAAGTTTTGCAAAAGGCAGAAGGAGATTTGTTCGGAAAGATTTATGAATACTTTCTAAATAAATTTGCGATGACTGGAGCACAAGAAGGTGGAGAATTTTTTACTCCGATGAGTCTTGTGCAAACGATTGTAAATGTAATCGAACCAGATCATGGAACCGTGTTCGATCCAGCGTGTGGAAGTGCAGGTATGTTTGTGCAGACGGGATATTTTTTAGAAACAGAAGGAATGTCTACAGAGAAAGTTCTATTCAAAGGACAAGAGAAAGCAGAAACAAACACACGACTTGCAAAAATGAATTTAGCTGTTCATGGACTAGAAGGAAATATCCAAGAGGGAAATACATTTTACGAAGACAAACACGACTTAGCCGGTAAATGTGATTTCGTAATGGCGAATCCTCCGTTTAACGTAGATGGAGTGGATAAGGGTAAAGATGCAGTAAAAAAAGATGCACGTTTGTTATTTACAAAAGATGATAAAGGAAGTATCACACGACTTCTTCCCAAAAACGATAACGCAAATTATTTATGGATTCAATATTTTTACGGTTACTTAAAACCCACCGGACGTTCTGGTTTTGTAATGGCTTCCTCTGCAAGTGATGCAGGTCACAGCGAAAAAGATATTCGAGAAAAATTGGTCAAGACGGGTGCTGTTGATGTGATGATGGCGATAGGGAATAACTTCTTTTATACTCGATCACTTCCTTGCACTCTTTGGTTTTAGAAAGTCTGGATCAGGCAAGGAAAAGGATCAAGAAGAAAGGTGACAAAGTATTGATGCTCGATGCGAGAAAAATTTATCGGAAGGTAACTTCGAAGGTAAATGGTTTTAGCCCCGAGCAATTGCAGAACTTGATTTGTATTGTAAACTTATACAGAGGAAATACGAAGAAGTTTAAAGAGACTGTAAAAACCTACTTGGAAACGTCGTCTGGTTTAGCGAAAGAGACAAGTGAGGTTACTTTAGAATTGCAAAAACAATTTAAGAAAATTCATAAGATGTTGAGTGAATATTGTCAGAATCAGGATTTGCAGGATTTTGGGATGGACAGGATTAAGATTTTTGTTGAGGCAATCAAAGAAGTTGGAACGGAAGCAACTAGTGTATACGAAGAGCAAAATAAATTAATAGCAGAGATTAAGAAGTGTAAAACAACTATTGATAGTTTAGAAAAAATTGCCCATGAGTGTAAATCTTTGCGCAAACCGCAAGACAAACTTATCAAACAATTAATCGACGCAATTAACACAGGAAGTAAAATTAGGGATAATAAAGATCAGCCGCTCAGTAAATCGAAAGACTGGAAAGACTTAAATCTAAAAGAACAAATCGACGAATTAAAATCTCTCCAAGAACAGCTCAGCGGCAATCCCGAAGAGGAAGAGCCAGGACTTCTCCACGAAACGGAATACTTCTGGAAACAAGCTCATTGGCTAACAAGCCGTTTCCCCGATGGAACATATGTAGATATAGAAGGATTGTGCAAAGTAGTAACCCAAAAAGAAATTGAATCCAAAGATTGGTCTCTAAGCCCAGGACGTTATGTGGGAGTTGACACTAGCACAGACGAAGACTTTGACTACGAAGAAAGATTAAACGAAATTCATATCGAGTTAAACGGATTACACGAAGAAGCGAATATGCTTCAAAGATAAGGGCTGTCTGAATCAGGATTATCAGGATTTTAGGATGTTCAGGATGAAGATACAAAAAGTAATATTTAATACTAATCCTGCTAATCCATTAATCTTGAAAATCCTGATTCAGACAGGGGGATTTTGAGATGAAGTGGGAGAAATACTGCTTATCTGATATTATTCATATTAAACATGGCTGATTCAATAAGTGAGTTTTTTTTTGGATGAACCTACGGATGATATTTTATTGACCCCGAAATTTTTTGTAATGGTGGAGGCTTTAAATCACAAAAGTTAAAATACTACAATGAATTTCTTGTTGATTACATTTTAAATGAAAATGATGTTATTGTAACAATGACTGATTTGAGTAAGAAGGTGATACCTTTGGTTTTTCAGCTAAAGTCCGCTTGAATGGTAAACGGTTTTTGCATAATCAGAATTGGTTTAGTTAGTTTAAAGAAAGAGGAATTTGATATTAATTTTCTTCATTGGGTAATGCGAAATTACTCCTATCATTGGTAATTAGTGAACGAGACCGGTGGAGCAACAGTAAAACATACTTCTCCGACAAAAATTTGTTCGTATTCTTTTAATGCTCCTGAAAGTAAATCCACCCAGCGCAAAATAGCAAATATCCTCTCTGCTTATGATGATTTGATTGAGAACAATTTGAAGAGAATCAAGTTGTTGGAGGAGAAGGCGTTTTGCGGTATAAGATGATTGTCCGAGAGAAGTTGTTGAAAGTAAAATTAAAAGAAGTTGCTAGGGTAAATCAATCAACACTTAAAGGAAATTCAAATCTTGAAAAATTACTCTATGTAGATATTGCTTCTGTTTCAACTGGAAATATTGATAATAAAACAGAGTATGATTTAAAGGATGCTCCTGGAAGAGCCAAAAGAATTCTAAACCATGAAGATATTATTTGGTCGTGTGTTCGTCCTAATCGAAAATCGTATTCTTTCGTTTTCAAGCCCGAAGATAATTTAATTGCGTCAACAGGCTTTGCTGTTATTACTCCAAAGGAAATTCCTTCTACGTTTTTATATCAACTTACTATAACGAATGAATTTATTAGTTATCTTGAAAATCATGCAAAAGGGGCAACATATCCAGCAGTCACAGCGACAGATTTTGAAGAGGCAACTATCTATATTCCGCAATCTTCATCCATGATAGAATACCATGAAGAGATTTATAGACATTTTGAATTGAAAGATATTTTACAAAAACAAAACACCAAACTCCGCGAAGCTCGTGATATATTGTTGCCTCGGTTGATGAATGGGGAGATAGAGGTATAAGGAATGAGTAACGTTGAATCATTATTAAAGAGTAAATTATGTGATGTAGATGTTGCTGGCTTAAAAGCCATAAAAAAGGAGTATTTCGAGCTACTTATAGATAATCCATTTTCGAAAGCACCAACTTCAGGTAATTTCTATGAAATGATAAATTACTTCAAACGCAAAGATGAAACAAATCCAATTTGTATTGGTCCCTACAAAAATATTACTCCTTTTGAAGCAGCTAATCGCATAGCTAGTGATTTAGTCATTATTAATGGACTTTTACAATTAGAGAGAAACAATCCGAATTTAAAAGAAGCAAGTTTTATTCTTAGATTGGGAACAACACATAAAAAAGAGAAAGGTGATATTACCATTAAAATTGGCAATAATGAATTCGAAGGTGAAGCATTTAATGTTGCACCAAGTTTTTTAAAACAAAACTCAATAAGACTCTAAGAAGTGGAAAAAAACGACAAACTAAGATATATATTAATAAACAAAGATGCATTTGAAGAAATACATTTCAATAGTTTAGATGAAAGAGTAGTAAAAGTTGAAAAATGGCATGAGTAAACAAAACACCAACCTTCACGAAGCGCGTGATATATTGTTGCCTCGGTTGATGAATGGGGAAGTAGAGGTATAAAGGATGAGTAAAACAATAGATATAAATCCTTCAAAAAATCCTGAAGTTGGAACAATTTATGTAAATGATTTATTCAATAAGTTTGAAATATCATTTGTCATTCCTGATTACCAACGACCTTATACCTGGAATGAAAAACATTTATTAGATTTAATGAATGACTGGAAGGATCATTTTTTCATAGAAAACAAATTTAATGAAAATTCCATAGAATATTATTTTGGTACGATCATGGTTCATAAATCAGATGAAATTTATGAAATTATTGATGGGCAACAGAGATTGACAACTCTTCTAATAATGGACTTTATATGGAATGAGGAAAACTCTATATTAAAAAAGGAAAATTTTAAATTTAATTATAATTCGAATATATCGATAAAAAATATTAAACAAAATAGAAACTATTTAAAGGGATTTAAAGATAGCAATACATCTGAGTATTTTAATGAAATTTTAAAAAAACTTGTTTTTTCCGTAATAATAACCGACTCGGAAGACAAATCATTTGTATTTTTTGAAACCCAAAATAATAGAGGTGTTCCACTTGATGAAGTAGATTTTTTTAAATCCTTCCATTTAAGGGAACTAAAAACCAATTCAAAATACCTTCAATATTTTGCTAAGAAATTTGATCAAATAAATTCTTTTTATAGCTCAAATAAGAATAAGGGAGTATATGCGAAAACCTTAAATGATCTTTTTATTAAACAATTTTGGATTTTACGCTCTTGGTCAAAAAATAAATTAATATTTCCGGATAGAAGATTAATATTGAATTCTTTTCAAAAAGATACAAAAACCTTTGGTAGTATAGATGAAGTAAAATTATATCCATCTTCTAATAATAGCCTTGGTACTTCTTTGTTTTTCAATCAAGAAATGAAACCTGAAATTAGATCTACAATCAAATTGTATGGAGCAGAGTCTATTGATATTCCTTTTACAATAAATCAACCTATTCAAAGAGGAATTGGTTTTTTCTTTACACAGAGAAATATGCATCATTAAATAATTATTTATTTATAAATAATCAAATAGAGGAAATTAAGCAGATAAACTTAATTATCCCAAAGCTATACAATCTTGATTTTGTAAACTTATATCAATCTGCTGTAGTTCTTTATTATGATAAGTTTGGAAGGGAAAAAATTGAAGAATTTGCAAAATTATTTGAACACTATTTAGGTGCATTTAGAATGAACCGCTTAAGTATTGTTGAACAATCTTCAATTGTTTTACTTAGAGAATATGGAAATATATTACTCGATATATGGCATGGTTATCTACCAGGAGAAATATTAGAAATCCTTAAAAGTTACATTATGGAAAATTATTATAGTGATTTTAGATATGATTATAACTATGAAACAAAACAAAATATTATTTTGGATAAATTTGGAAATAAATTAACTAACGCTAGGCAAAATTATTATCAAATAATATATGAGTTTTACAATAATTCCATTGTAAATAATAATATTCAATTAACAGAAAAAAGGAATTTGATTAATGCAAGCCTTAATAAATAAAATTACAAACTTTTCAGAGTTAAATAATCAATCGAATATTCGCATTGGTTCTGGATTGCTCTCTTAAGGATATTGTTGAAAATGAAATTCAATTCAACATTCCAATATACCAAAGGCTATATGTCTGGAAGATAGATCAAATTAAAATTCTATTAGAAGATTTAAAAAATGCATTTCTAAATAATAATGAAGAGTTCTATTTTCTCGGTTCAGTGATGTTTTCAAATACGATCGATAGTAAAATTGATTTAGTTGATGGTCAGCAACGTTTTACAACCTTGTGGTTGATTTGTGATATATTAAGTGATATCGATGAAGAACTTAAAAACTTTACATATAATAATGAACCGAGAATTCTTTTTTCAATTAGGGATAGAGCACAAGCTTATTTAAAGGATAAAAATACATTTAAAGAATTTTTAAATGAAAAAGGAGAATTAATTGCAGGGGCTGAATTAGAAGTAAGTGAAATAATCCCTTTGGCATTAGGTAGAGAAATCATAGAAGAAACAATAAACAATTTTCAAAAGGATGAGAAATTTGATAAGTTAAAGTTTAGTAAATTTATATTTTCCAATGTCCAATTAACTTACACTATTATTCCTAAAGAATCTGATCTAAATAGAGTATTTGAGGCAATGAATAATCGAGGTAAACAATTAGAAAATCATGAAATTTTAAAATCAAGATTATTGGAAAAAATTGAAAAAGCTGAAAGAAACCAGTACGCAATGATTTGGGATGCCTGCTCTCAAATGAATTCATACATTGAGAATAATTTAAAAAATGTGAATAATTTTTCTTGGAAGGATATTTTTGGAAAGAAAGTTGATTTGGAAAATGAGTCTGAAAGTGATATTGATTTAGTTAATCTTGATATAATAACTCTATTAGCTAATAAAACTAAATCGGATGATTTTCCTTCTAAAAGTTTATTAGATATTCTTAATGATACATCTATCGAAAATGATTCGAAAAGAAATGAAATTTCAGAGATAGAATATTATAGTAAAAGTGTTAGGAGCATTATATCCTTTCCAACCTTTTTACTTCATACTTTAAGAGTATTTCAAATAATAAAGCATAATCAAGACTATAATTCATCTGAAATCAATGATAAAAAATTGTTAGATGTTTTTAATGTAAAAGAGTCTTTTTCAGATACCAAAGATGTTAAAAATTTTATTAAATTACTTTGGAAATTGAGAGTATTATTTGATAAATATGTAATAAAATGGATTTATAATGAAGATGAAAAGGAAGAATACCATTTTTTAGAGAAAATACAAATTTCTAAATCAATAATTAAAAATAAAGATGGGACGGAAAATGAAAATATAAGTGTTCAAAGAATTGAAACCACTGAAAAAGAATTATTAGATTTAATAAAACTTCAAGGAATGCTCTATCATTCGCAGGAAATGACAACTCAATATTGGTTAACACCTTTTTTATTTTTTCTTCAATCAAATGATAATTTAAACAGTAACAAAATTGTAGAAAAATTAGAGAAACTTGAAAATGCATTGTTTTACTCAGAAACAAATACAAGTAAATTAAAAGATAGAACATTTAAAATTAATTTTCTAAATGAAGCAAATTTTTTAGATAATCTTGTAAATACTAGGGAATATTTATCTGGGTTCCATGGTACAGGATATCCGAATTATATTTTCTATAAATTGGAATACATTTTATGGAAATATAGAGAATCAATTTGCAGGAGTTATAGTCTTGATCTTAAAAAATGGAATCGTTTTAGACTTACAGCAAAGAACTCAATAGAACATATATTTCCTCAGAAAACTAAAGATGAAAATGAACATATTATATACATTAAAGAAAATGAAATTTCAGAAATTAGTTTAAAAAATAAAAACCCATTAGATGATTTTGGTAATTTGGTTTTATTATCTCCTGGAATGAATTCTGAGTATAGCAATAAACCTTTTCAAGAAAAAAAAGGAAAATTTGATGCTAAACAAGAAATCGACTCTCTAAAATCTTCTATAATTTTTAAAAATACTTCTTGGAACTGGTCTTTAGCTAAGCAGCATAGAGATGATATGATTAATCTAATTGAGAAATATATAAATGAATTAAGGGACTAATGATGAAACTTAATCACAATAATCTTATCCCCAATACTGAGTCTTAATTATGCCCCAAAAAAAGAACCCTAATCCCAACGAATTCGACGAAACCCAATTATACACCACTCCAAATGGAAAGGGGAAAGTTGAAAAATTTTTTTGAATCAGGAGAACTAAAAGAAGAAGTGGTTAGTTCCATTTTGGAACAAACCACTCAACCATGGGGCATTAGAAGGAAAAGCGCACTAGAGATAAAAGTAAAATCCGACAAACCAGAATCCAGACAAAGAATACAATAAAATATAGAAAAGTAAGGTAAATAATTGAGTATACTATTGCCGAAAATAGAAGGAAGAGGTCAGTGCAAATTAGGTTGGATTTCGTTCTAAATGTGATGAGTTTTCTTTTTAAGATGGTATAGCCATAAATATTTTTCTTTGTTTGCATTTTTAGATTTACAATAAGTAAGGAAGCGACTCAAATATATAGGGAAGGAGGAATGAATGAATACAACAAATAAAACGATTCATATTGATATTGAGATACCCGAGAAGCTTTTTTTTCCCTTGGCGAAGATATTTTTTGCTTAGAGGCAACGTTAAATTATACGCTGCCATTTTTTTATTTCAATCTCATAAACTTTCATTAGGAAAATCAGCAGAGTTTGCAGGAGTTTCTAAAGATTATTTTTAGATTTATTAAATCAATATAAAATACCTATCATTGACTATTCCAAAGAAGATTTGGATGAAGAACTTCTTAGACTACAAGAATGTTAATAGTATCCGATGCATCTCCCTTAATTAGTCTTGCCTTATTGGATAAATTAGATCTTTAGAAAATCTATTCGATAAAGTATATGTCCCAGAAGAGGTATATAGAGAATTAACGCAAAAAGATAAACCTTATTCCGATAAATTTACAACTTACTTAGATGGTAAAGTAAAGAAAGTCAAAGACCTAACTTCAGTAAATATTTTAAAAAATGATATTGATGCTGGAGAAGCAGAAGCTATTGTTTTAGCCATAGAAGAAGGAATTAAAGATATTTTAATCGATGATAATAAAGGAAGAACAAAAGCTAAAATGAACGGATTAATTCCAATCGGAATCGTTGGTATATTATTGAGAGCGAAGCAGAAAGGACTGATAAGTGAAATCAAGCCTTATCTAGATAAACTAATGAACAATAAAAGAAGAATTTCACAACATTTATATGACCATGTGATTTTTCTTGCAAGTGAAAATAGGTAGTAAATAAAATCATGACATCCCAATACTCCGAAGACAACCTAATTGAGCAAACGGCAATTGATTTATTTAAAGTTCAATTGGGATGGCAGGTCGAACTTGCTTTTAACGCTGAAACTTTCGGTGCAGGAAGTATGCTCGGTCGTGAGAATAAAACAGAAATACTTCTTAGAAAAGTATTTTTAGATAAGTTAAAAGAGTTTAATCCTAATTTACCCCGAAAGCCTATGATGAGGCATACAGTAAATTATCCGAAGCAAGGTGTCACTAAAGTCACTCTCAGAAATCAATTTTGAAAAATACAATATGCTAAAGAATGGAATTCAAATTGATTTTATTAACGAAAAAAGGCGAGCAAATAAAAATAAAACTCTCCGAGTATTTGATTTTGAAAATCCAGAGGCTAATAGCTTTTTAGCCGTTCGACAATTATGGATTCAAGGAAAAAGCAATCGGGAGCGAAGACCGATATAATTGGTTTTGTGAATGGAATACCTTTACTCTTTATCAGCTTAAGCCGCACATCGTAAATTAGAATCTGCGTATAACGATAATTTTACCGATTACAAGGATGTAATCCCAAACTTGTTTTATTATAATGCATTTGTCATCTTGAGCAATGGAATTGAAAGTCGGATAGGAAGTGTCACAGGTAAGTATCAACATTTTCATGAATGGAAACGTATCACAGAAGATGATGAGGGAATTGTTGCTTTAGATAGAATCATTCTTGGCGTTTGTGATAAAAAAAGATTTTTAGATCTCTTTGAAAATTTCATTCTATTTGATACATCTTTAGGAAAGCAATCAAGCTAATCGCCCGAAACCACCAATTTATTGGAGTAAACAAAGCCATTGAAAATATCCAACATAAAAATAATCTGTATCAGCTAGGAAAAATAAGTTTAGAAGAAAAACAAAAACTCGGAGTCTTCTGGCATACACAGGGAAGTGGGAAATCCTATTCCATGGTTTTCTTTTGTCAAAAAATCCATCGCAAGTTTACTGGTAGCTATACATTCTTAATAGTCACAGATAGAAAAGAATTAGAGACTCAAATTTATGGAACCTTTAATGGAGTGAATGCCGTTCCGCAAATAAAATCAGGCTCTAGAGATTCTGTCAAAGCTGATAGCGGCAAAAATTTAACGGAGTTACTTAGCTTTCCGCATCGTTATTTATTTTCGTTAATTCATAAATTTAATTTCAAAGAAGAAATCACCGAGCGGGATAACATTATCGTAATCTCCGATGAAGCTCATAGAACTCAGGGTGGAAGTTTGGCAATGAATTTAAGAAATGCTTTACCGAATGCATCCTTTATTGGATTCACTGGCACTCCACTTTTTAAAGATGATGAATTGACTAAAAAGATTTTTGGAGATTATATCTCTCGTTATGATTTTAAACGGAGTGTAGATGATGGGGCGACTGTTCCGTTATACTATGAGAATCGGGGTGAATATCTTGGATTAGAAAATCCTGCCATCAATGAGCAGATAAGAGCTGTTATAGACTCGGAAAGTGAAGATTTAGACAGTGATGAGCGAAGTAAAATAGAGCAGCTCTTCGCAAGAGAATACCCAATCTTAACCGCTAAAAAGCGATTGGAAGCAATTGCCAAAGATGTAGTCTTTCATTTCTGTAACCGAGGGTATAAAGGCAAAGGAATGTTTATCGCACTCGATAAAATCACTGCTGTTAAGATGTATAATCTTATTACAGAGCATTGGAACAAATATATCGAGCAACTAGAAAAGGAAATTGAAAATGATAAATATGGAGACCAAGAATTATTAGAAAAAAGTCGTGAGTTGCATTGGATAAAGGAAACAGAAGTTTGTGTCGTGGTGAGTCCTGAACAAAATGAAATCCAGAAGTTCAAAAAATGGGATTTAGACATTGAGCCACACCGTGAAAAAATGAACACGCAAGATTTAGAAACAAGATTTAAAGATGAGAATGATCCATTTCGTTTTGTCATCGTTTGTGCCATGTGGATAACCGGATTTGATGTCCCTACACTTTCGACATTGTATTTAGATAAACCATTAAAATCACATACGCTCATGCAGGCAATCGCAAGAGCAAACCGAATCAGCGAAGGTAAGAACAATGGACTTATTGTGGATTATATCGAAACATACATTGCCTTACTCGATGCGCTTGCCATTTACGGAGCAGGCGGCGGTGATGGTGGAGGTGGAAAACCAGAGCTTCCAGTAAAACCAAAAGAGGAATTGATTCGACAGTTGGAGGAAGTTTTAACAGCTGTAGAAGCATTCTTACAAGAAGAAGTAAATTTTAATTTGAACGAATTGATTCAAGCAGATGGCTTACAGAAATTAGCCTCCATTGAGAGAGGATTAAATGCAATCTATACAAATGATGAAACAAAACGAAAATTTCAGATTTTAACTAGAGAAGTTTTTAAAAAATACAAAGCATTGCAGCCTGACAAAATATTAAATCAATTTAGAGCAAGACGAGATGCAATCAATGCTTTGTATGAAGCAATTGAAGAGAATATTCAAAGTGCTGATGTTTCGGAATTGATGAAAAAGATTCAGGATATAGTGGATAAGTCGATTGAAAATAAACTTATAAATACACCGGAGATAATTAAGGCAAATCTCAAAAAAGATAGCCAAAATACAGAATCCATTTTTGTTAAAGATAGAATCATTGATTTGAGTGGACTTAATTTTGAGATTCTAGAAAAATACTTCTTAAAAACTAAAAACAAAAACGCGGCAGTAAAGTCTCTGAAAGACCAGGTAGAAAATAAATTAGCGCAAATGGTTGCTATGAATCCTTCGCGCGTAGATTTTTATAAAAAATATACTGTGATTATTGATGATTATAATAAACGAAAGATTCTACTGTAATAGAAGAGACATTTCGCAAATTAATAGACTTCGTAAATTCTTTATCTGAAGAAGAGTTAGAAACAAAGAGGGAAGGATTAACCGAAGAACAAAAAGCTATTTTTGATATTCTACGAAAACCAAATCTCACAGAGCCAGATAAGAAAAAAATTAAAGAAATCGCTATTGAACTTCTCGAAGAATTAAAAAGAGAAAAACTAAAAGTGGAACATTGGTCTGATAAATCCGTTACCTCCGCCGCTGTTTTTAATACTGTGAATAAAACTCTCTTTGAATCATTGCCTTTTCCAATTTACGAATCAGATGACATTACGCAAAAGACATTACTAGTTTTCGATCACTTAAAGAATAAATACTTTGGTGGCGGAGTTAGTGTTTATGGAGTCTATTAGCTCCCCCTTTTACTTAAAGAGAAAACAATACCCTCCGTACCTCTGTGTCTCTGTACCCATCCAATGTCATTAAGATAAGGTTTTCACCGCACGAAGTTCACGAAGGGGTTTATGAACCGTCTTTTCTTCGTGTTCTTCGGCCCTTCGTGGTGAAATTGTTTTCTTAATGACATTGGAACCCCATCCCCAAAACCCGACCACCTCTCCTCTTTTCATTGACTCTAACATAAGCCAAAATATCCTGACCTTGTACTCCTATATTATCATACTGTAATCATATTTATAAGGTAAAAAGATGAAAAGAACGTTTCAACCAAGTAGAATCAAAAGAGCCAGAACTCATGGCTTTAAGTCTCGCATGTCAACTGCTGCAGGAAGAGCAGTATTGGCAAGAAGAAGAGCAAAAGGCAGATATAAACTCACTGTTTCCGATGAAAAAGTCGGAAAGAAATTTTAGTTAGAGGTTTTTGACTAGGAAATCGGAAACTCTAAAGGCAAAAGAAGAGATTCAGCGTCTTTTTAAGTCTGGCAAAAGAGTAAAAGCCAAACATGTTTCTATAGTCTATGCGCCGAGCGACCGTTTATCTTCTCGTTTTCTTTTTTGTGCTGATAGATCAGCTAGAAAGGCAAACGAGCGCAATCGAATTAAACGGGTATTACGCGCATTGATCGCTTCGAATCAACAAAGCATTGAGGGTAATATGGATATTGCGCTCATTGCTAGTTACGGATTCACTGAATTGAGTTTTGAAGCAAGGCTTAAAACTCTTAAAAATCTCTTCTCAAAATTAGAATCATGAATACAGTATTTATTTTTCTGATTCGGATTTATAAAAAAATCATTTCTCCTTTATTGCCTAGTGCATGTCGGTTTTATCCGAGTTGCTCGGAGTATGCTATTCAAGCATTTCAGGAGTATGGGTTTTTTAAAGCCTTCTACCTATCCGTAAATAGAATTTCCAGATGCAATCCAATGTCAGACGGATATCTCGATCCAGTACCACCAAACCCAAAAAATAAATCATAGAGGCATATTGAATGGAAGAAAGACAAGGCAGACTATTACTCGCAATCGTATTAAGTTTAGGAGTTTGGATGGGGGTTAACTACTTCATATTCCCTCCTACCCTCCGAAGAAAACTCCAATTACAAATCAAGTCAAAGACGCGAAGGATGCAAAGACAGTAGATGTTGCAAAAGACGCAAAAGAAGTAAAGATTGACAAAAAGAAAATGCAGTTCTCACAAAACCAACTGAAATTAAAACTATCGATCCAAAAGATGTAAAGAAATTTTATATTGTTACTTCTTCTTTTCTGGCTGAGTTTAGTTCTCTCGGTGGGCGCATTGAACGATTCTACGTTAAGAATTATCCTGACCTAGAAGGCAGTGAAGTCATGATTATCAAAAGTGAAAGCGATCTAGTTGACTTCAATGGTGAGAAATACAAGGCAATCGAGATTACCCGCGATAGAGGATTTGATTTTAGCATTACAGGTGCAAAAGAAGAAATATCCGCTCCTATCTTTAATCATGTAAATTTTACAGTCAATTATGATGAAGCCAAACAGATTCTCAGTTTCGAAGCTATCTCACCTGATAAAACTTATTCTCTTAAGAAAGAATATTCGTTTTATAAATCTGAAAATTATTTTAAATACAACATGACTCTTACAAACCTGACTAAAGACAAATTGCCATTAGCCAGTGCAAATGCTCCTATCTACTTCAAGTCCTTTGGTAGTCTAGGTCCTGTTAAGGGTCCGATCATTCCTGAGAAAGACCAAGTCCACTACTATAGATTCTTTTTTCTAGATGGTTCTTTTAATGATAATCTAGATGGAGTCAGCGTAGAGGGCTTTGGCTCTAAAATGAAATCTTTCTTCGGATTTGGAAGTGATACACCAGTTGCAAACAAAGATGCAAACTTTGATACAGTCTTAAAGAAATCAGAGCCAGTCGATTTCTTTGGAACAGGTAGTCGTTATTTTATCGCGGTATTAAATCCTCTCAGTGGAACCAAGCCTTCCGGTGTTCTTTTAGATAACCGAAAAGGAAATGTGAACGGAGTATCTGCGGTTTACGATAATATTACTCTTGAGCCAAATGCTGCGGTTAGTTTTGATTATGCGGCATACGTTGGGATACGCGAGTTAGATGGAATGTCTTTTCGCGATAAGACAATTGACCCGAAAGAAACAAAGACTACTCCATTTGCTGGACTCAGTGAGAAGTTAGACAAGTCATTCAATCAGGGGATAACAACACCTTTCCGCCATGGTATTGTTTGGATATTAAAAAAACTACACGTTGTCATTCCTAACTACGGTTGGTGTATTATTATCTTTGGAATTTTATTTAAAGCAATCTTCTATCCTTTGAATCAAAAGCAAGCGGATAGTATGAAGAAGATGCAAGAGCTTAGTCCTCAGATCAAAGTCATCAACGAGAAATACGAAAAAGATCCTGCTCTAAAGCAACAGAAGATTATGGAGCTTTATAAAAAGAATGGAACCAATCCAATGGGTGGATGTCTGCCTATGCTTGTGCAAATTCCAATCTTCATTGCTTTATACACCGCGTTCAGTGATACGATTGATCTCTGGAAGTCTCCCTTCTTATGGGTAACTGATTTAAGTGAGCCAGATACAATCTGGACGACTCCTGCTCTACTTGGAGTTTCTGGTATCGCGCTTAACGTTCTTCCACTCATCATGGTTGGAACACAAGTAGTTCAAACAAAGATGACATCTGTGACTACAGACCCAAATCAAAAAACCATGATGTATCTTATGCCGCTTATCATGTTGTATTTTTTCTGGACAATGCCATCAGGGGTTACACTCTATTGGACGATTCAGAACGTATTGTCTATTGTTCAACAGACAGTTACAAATAGACTCGGCAAGAAAAATCTATTAAAGACGAAATAATAAGGAGCAGATATGTTAGGATATATTTTTGAAGCAGAAGCAAAAACTAAATCAGAAGCAGAAGAATTTACTTTAAGCACTTTAAGACTCGAAGAAGGAGATTTAAAGTTTGAAACTGTTGATCCTGGTAAAAGCGGATTCTTAGGATTTACCTCTAAGAAGCCTGCTATCGTTCGTGCCTATGTTTCCTCTAAAGACTTACCAGCAGAAAAAATCATTCATGGAATCGTAATTACCATTCTTAAAAAAATGGGCGTTGAAGCAGAAGTAGTAGGGATGGGAGATGTAGACGGAAAAATCTACATCGAGCTAGGAAGTGCAGAATCAGGAATCCTTATCGGAAAACGCGGGGCTACTCTTGATTCACTCCAATTTATATTAAACCTAATGGTAGATCAAAAGGTTCGTCATGGTAGAAAAATTATACTAGACATTGAATCTTATCGCGATAAGCGGGAAATGTCGCTTATCCGCTTGAGTCGCTCGATTGCTTCCGGTGTTGCTAAGACAGGAAGATCAAGACTACTAGAACCAATGAATCCGTATGAGAGACGCATTATTCATATGGCACTCCAAAAAGATGAAAAGGTATTTACTCGAAGTGAAGGAAATGGAACTTACAAAAGAGTTCGTGTGATTTCTTCCAAAGATAGACATAAATACAAAGATGTTGAAAATAAAAATCCGGATCTACCGGATGATGATGACAATCTAGACGCTTAGTGAATGATACAATAGCAGCCATTTCTTCGGGTAATATTCCGAGTGCAATAGGAATTATCCGCTTGTCCGGGGAGGAAACTTTGTCTATCTGTGCAAAGGTTCTCTTCGGAAAAGGAAGTCTTTTCACCCCTGAATTCATTGGCTCAAATCCAAGGCAGGCGATATACTGTGACTTCGTTGACGAAGGGAACAGACTCGATCAAATCGTATTTCTATTTTTTAAAAATCCAAACTCTTATACAGGAGAAGATCTCGCCGAGTTCTATTTACACGGAAATCCAATCCTATTAAAAAAAGCATTACAGGTAATATTTAAGCATGGCGCAAGACCGGCAAGAGAAGGAGAGTTTACCAAGCGAGCCTTCTTAAGCGGCAAATTAGACTTAACCGGTGCAGAAGCAATCGGACGTTTGATTAGTGCTAGGTCTAGCTTTGAATTGGAGCTTGCACAAAAGAATGTATTCGGTGAAATTCATCGACTCAGTTCTCGTGTGAGGAGTGACTTGATTAGCCTTAAGGCAGAGTGTGAGGCAGAGATCGATTTCTCGACGGAAGATTTAACTTACGAAACAAAAGAAGAAAGAAAGAGCAGAATGATTTCTCTTTATGAATTGTGCGTAAAGGTTTTGAAAAATGCAAAGCGAGCAGAGAGCTTTATTGAACACAATAAAATTGTAATCTACGGTGAGCCTAACACGGGTAAGTCGAGTCTTTTGAATAGTTTGATTGGTAGAGAGCGTGCGATTGTGTCTAATGTTCCGGGGACAACACGCGATTACCTCTCCGAGAGTTTTTCTTTGAATGGTATTCCATTGCAACTCATAGATACAGCGGGTGTTCGAGAGACGGAAGATTCTATTGAAAGAATGGGAATTGAGCGAAGTCAAAATGAATTTGCCAATGCAAATCTACGTCTCTTTGTGTTAGATATTTCTGCTAAGCTTGACTTTGATAAATTCATGAGTCAACATGAATCAAAAATAAAAGACTCTATTTTAGTTGCGAATAAAATTGATATTGCGCACTCTACCTGGAAAGAAACAAGCGCTCGCTTTCAGGCAAATGGAATTCATCCCTGTGAAGTCTCTTGCAAAACCAAAGAAGGTTTAGAAGAACTTTTAAATTCGATACACACTCATCTAATCCATATAGACAAATCAGACGACTTTGTACTTTTGGAAGAAAGGAATGAGTATTACTTCCTAAAAATCCAAGATCATCTAAAGACAGCAATTGATCTTATGGAAACTGCACCAGCAGAAATCTACATTAAAGAAATAGACTATGCTTTGGAAAATGTAGGACTGATAAACGGAAAAGTTGGAACAGAAGAAATACTCGGAAGAATTTTTAGTAAATTCTGCGTAGGCAAATAAGGAATAAACAATGGAAGAAGATTACAAGGAAAAAGCTTTAGCATATCATAGATCGCATCCTCGGGGCAAAACAGGAATAGTCTCAACGAAACCTACAAAGAATGCCTACGATTTGGCGCTTGCCTATTCTCCCGGTGTGGCTTTTCCCTGTTTAGAAATACAAAAAGATCCAGAGCTTGCTTATGAATATACTAATCGTGGTAATCTGCTAGGAATTATTTCCAATGGAACTTCAATCCTCGGACTCGGTGACATTGGGGCTATTGCTGGTAAACCGGTGATGGAAGGCAAATCAGTATTATTCAAGAACTTTGCAGGCATTGATGTGTTCGATATTGAATTAAACACAAAAGACCCTGACGAATTTATTCGTGCAGTCAAATTAATGGAGCCAACATTTGGTGGAATAAATTTAGAAGACATCAAAGCACCAGAATGCTTTTACATTGAAGAAAAGCTAATCGAAATCATGGATATTCCTATCTTTCATGATGACCAACATGGAACTGCAATTATAACCTGTGCGGCTGTTATCAATTATCTTGTATTGTCAAATAAGAGAGAGCAAGATGTTACCGTCGTCATAAACGGAGCAGGGGCTGCGGCTGTAGCTATCGCAAAATTATTAACTCATATTGGAGTTGAAAAAGAAAACATTTACCTTGTAGACTCTAAGGGGGTAATTTCGAATAGTCGCACTGACCTAAATTCTATGAAGCAAGGATTTGCTAGAGAAACTAACGCTTTGACTCTCGCTGATATTATGAAAGACGCTGATATTTTTATTGGAGTCTCTAAAAAAGATCAAGTGACAACAGACATGGTTGCATCGATGGGGAAAGATCCATTGATTCTAGCGATGGCAAATCCTGATCCTGAGATTTCTTATCCCGATGCAGTAGCTGTTCGAGACGATTTAATCATGGGAACAGGACGTAGTGATTTCCCTAATCAGGTAAATAATCTTCTTGGTTTTCCTTATATCTTTCGTGGTGCCTTAGATATGCGGGCAAGACGGATTACCCTCGAAATGAAATTAGCAGCAGTCTATGCATTGGCAGAACTTGCTAGACAAGAAGTTCCTCTCTATGTATCCGATGCATACAATGGCGAAAAATTTCAATTTGGGAAAAACTATATTATCCCTAAACCATTTGACCCAAGAGTCTACTACAGTGTATCCACAGCCGTAGCAGAAGCGGCTCATGCGAGTGGTGTAGCGCGTATTCCTTTCCCCGGAAAAGAAGCCTACCGAGTGCATTTAGATAAATACAAAGCTAAAGTTACTGGGTAGAAATTGCGTAAGGTAAACTAAGATGCCAATCATAGAAGAAGAAACAGAAGTCAGCACTCGAATTGATAATATCTACGAGCATCGGGTTATTTTATTCAATGATGATTTTAATCCTTTCGACCATGTAGAAGATTGTCTAATGCGTATTTGCTTTAAGTCAGAGAAAGAAGCGAAACGCATTGCAATGGAAGCGCATAATAAAGGTAAGGCGATCTGCTATGAAGGAAGTATTGAAGCTTGCGAGACTGTCGGCGAGAAGATGGGTGATGAGGGACTGACTGTTAGTGTGAGTTAGAACTCAAATCTATATCCGCAGGTATAAAACATTTCTGTTGATTGAAGTTGTGAATAATAAACTCGATTAGAATGAATGAAAAAGTTAGACGTAGCAGTGTTTTGTTTATTTGCATAATCATAAAAGAATAAAGCGTCTACGAGATTTAATAAATAAACTCCTGCTAGGAGGCTAATCATCATTGTTCCTTGCTCATAGCTTGTATTTAAATCGGATCTAGCTTGTAAGCTATTAGTCATAAAGACTAGCGCTAATGGATTTGTGCCAGAAGAAGAATTCGCTGAGCCTAGTAAAATAGAATTCTGTAAGAGTGAATTATACTCGTTACTCGCTTTGTCGTTATCGAGTCTAGCTTTGAAATAAATTCCTGTAAAAAATAAAATAGCCGGAAAGTAGATGTATTTTCGATTACTTAAATCTCCTCTATAGTCCTGTCCCCATCCGGGTAATACAGCCGAGCGTTTAAATACCTGCCAGCGTTTACTATCAATAGGCTCAGTGTAGGAGAGGAAATTCTTTTGATAGAGAACACGATTATTTGGATTTTCCAAGATTAGATCAAAGGAGTTATATTTATTATCCGCAAGTTTTACTTTAAAAGTAAAGTTATTCTTGTCTAGAATCTTGTATTCAATGGGAATATTTACTTCGCCTGCTTGCAATTTAATCTGCATATCTTCTTCGAAGCCTTCCCCGGTTACTTTGATTTCTTTTTCCTTCTCGAAGATTTGTAGTTTAATTTCTGAAGGGCTAGTTATAACAGGAATTTTAATTCTTCTGACTGCAAACTGACTCCACTCACTCCAGATTGGTTTGTGTGCTAGTAGCAAAGAGCCAATTCGGTATTCATATTTTCCTGAAGGGAGTGTGAATTTTATCTTTGTATCATTTAGCTTTTCGTCTAACGCTATTTTTTCGGTTTCCATTTCTCTTACTTGAAATTGGTATTCCGAAATCTTCTTAACTTTTTCCCATTCGATTTCAATTTCTTCGGAGTCAGCAAAAAGGGGTGTATAGATTAATAAGTAGATAATAAAGATTAGCCTTAGTGTCATTTTGCGAGCCTTCGAATATGTCGAGTAATAAAGCGACATCGTTTTAAGATAGATAGACCTCTCACATCGCTCAATGCTGTCAAGTTAAGAGGACTTTGTATTACAGTCACCTCGAACAGCTTCATCGTGAGAGGTCTATCTTGCTTAATACGATCGTTTTTTTGCAAGATAGATTTCTCACATTCGTTCGAAATGACTGTAAATTGACAGCATTGTGTGACATTGCAATCCCTACTCATTGATAAAATACAAATCCTTTGCGGTTTTAATTTTAGGAATATACTTTAAATCAAAAGCTCCTGCTGGTATTTCAAAGCTTTGAATTTTACTTTGTGCTTTTAGAGTCTTAGAATTATCAAATAACTTTGCTCTCCAATAGAATTTGCCGGAAGGGAAATAGTTTTCTCTCTGGTAATAGCTTTTAGTATTATAGTGTTTGAAAATGTCTTTCATATCGGGAGACTCGGAAAACTCCACGATGAAATAAGGCTCTGGCAAAAAACTTTTCCACTGAAATTCTAAATCTTCCTCGTAATCGGTAATAAGGAAATTATCTTTTGGAATTACAAGCTCAATGGAAAATTCTTCAATTCGTTTAGTTGTAAAGAAATTTGTTTTAGAATACTCTGAGGTTAATTTACTATTATCCTCTGTTTTTACTTTCCAATAGTAGCGGGTGTCTGTATCTTTGGGATTTAGATAATAGAAATTTTCCTTTCTACGCTCGTCTACTTCTACGGTTTTAAATTCAGAGTCTGTGGAAACTTGCAGATGATAGATATTAGCCCCTTCTACTCTTTCCCAAAATAGGTTGATTGGCTCTTTTGAGTCTTTGGGGATAATGATTATACTTTCATGATAGGGAAGTTTTAAAATAGGAGATTCAATCGTCTTTTTAGTTTCAAGGAAAATAGAATAAGTTTGACTTGTTTTCGATTTTAAGTCAGGATTTGCATATTGAATCTGGAAGCGATAGAAGTATTCACCAGGGTCTTTTATTTCTAGGCTCAAATGATTACCTGATGTCTTTGTTGTCTTTAAAATCTCAGTGAAATCAGAGCTGCGAGAAAATTCTAAAGAGTATTCTTTGACTAGTGCATTTTCTTTCCAGTCAAAGTTGACAAGAGTAGGGTATGTGGCTACTTTTAATTTTGCGTTATCGGCTGGACGTAGGAGTTGAAATGGTGCTTCTTTTAGAATGGTAAAGCTTCTTTCCAAGCTAATTTCATCAGGCTTATTTTTGTCAGGAAGAATTCGCCAATAGTAGATTCCCGGTTTTAACTTCGCCGAATACTGATTCTTATCCGTAACACCGCGAGAAAGAATCTTTTTAAAGTTTCTATCTCCCGCAATTTCAATTCGAAAGCTTATCTTTGAGTCAGAAAAATTCCATTGGAAGGAAACGGGATATTCTTCTGTTGGAGTAGTGAAAAAGGTCTGGTCTTCCGGCAAAACTAAAGTAGGCGCAGTCGTTTTAAAAACGGGAGCTTGCTTTTCTGTAAAGTTAGCAAACTGATCCTTTTCTATTTTAAATTCCTTTCCTTCGCTTTGAAGCTTTGCTTCTCCCTGAGTTACGTTTAGAGATAAATTCCCATTTTCCGCTAAACGAAAATTTGCATCGGCTCCTGAAGCTAAATCAATATTTTTATTATCCACAAGGACTTTGATATCTGTGTTTGCTTTTGCATTTTTGCGATTGGTTCTGACAGCACCGGATACTAGCTTGATTTCGATTCCTTTTTCTTTTGAGTCTAAAATTACCATGCTGTTTTCTTCGAGTCGTAGTTCGGTTCCATCGGTGAGTGTTATCACTGCGTTAGATAAATCTTCCGAGCGAACGCTGTCTCTTCTTGTCAATGCTTGCTTGAATTCGGTGTCATACCAGACTACAGTCGAATTAGCTTTTCTTTGGATTACTTTTTTCTTGTAGGTAATGTATCCAATTACTTCTGATTCGGCTACAGTCGATTTAGATTTGTATTTAAAATTTATATAGAGTAATAGAGCACAGACCAGAGTGATGAAAGATAAAACGCTTAGCACATAACGAGTGTCATCCGCATAGTCTTTTAGAGTCTGGGTGAAAATGGGAAGGCTTAGAGTCATTTTTTAGCCCTCTGCTTTTTTGTTTTTACGGGAAAAACATCTTGTTCGGGTAAATTAGTCTTAGGCGAATCTATGACTTTGTATTTTTTCTCTTCCTCTTCTGGATTACCGCTGTTATATTTTTCTTCGTCGAAATCTATTTTAAGGAGTTTGCGAATATCTGCGAGAGTTTGGGGAGCATCGGAGTCAGTGTCATCCATTCTGCGGATAACGGCATATATCGTCTGAGGCTCAGATTTTCCTTTGACCATAATCTGTTTCATCTTCTCGACTAGATAGACTCCTTCTACTTCTTTGTATAAATCTTCTGAAATTAAAATATCAGTGCCGAAAGGCTTGTTTAAAGATTCAATTCTAGAAGCAAGATTCACTGCATCTCCAATGACAGTATAATCAAGGCGATTCTCAGAGCCAATCTGACCTGCTACCACTGCTCCATAGTTAAGCCCACATCCCATGCGGATAATCGGTCTTTTCTCGTCAGTCCCTCTTGAGCGGTTAAAGTCAACAAGCATTGAGCGCATCATGAGAGCAGCATTGATTCCATTCTCAAAAGAATTGCCTACTGCGTCTAACGTCCCCCATGTCGCCATGATGGCATCACCAATGAACTTGTCTACAATCCCGAACGTTAGATCAATGCATTCCACCATGCGAGTGAAATACTGATTGAGTAGTTCGACGATTTCTTCCGGGCTTAATTTTTCTGACATAGCGGTAAATCCTCGTATGTCGGAAAAGAAGATTGTGCACATTTTATTCTCGCCACCGAGCTTTAGTTCTTTGGATAAGGCGAGTTCTGCGATAGCAGGATTTACAAATCGACCTAGTGCATCCTTGATTCTTTCTCGTTCTTTTAATCCTTTCCCCATTCTAGCAAAACTCTTTGTCAATAGTCCCACTTCATCCTGAGTGCTTGCTTTTAAAACTATATCGAAATTACACTTTTCGATTTCGCATGTCGCTTTGAGTAATTCTAATATGGGTAGAGAAATTGTTTTGGCAAATACGAATATACCGGCAAGAGCAATGCAAAGAGCGATTGTCATGATAAGAATATTTCTATATTGCAGATTATACACTTCTTCAAAAACTTTGTCTTCCGAGACGATGGATAAAATTCCTGAATTCACCTGCGGCAAACGCTTGTATGTTCCAATGGAGGCTTTTCCGTCTTCTCCAAAGAACCGAGTCTGTCCGTTGCCGAGAGGACTAGTGAGCATATCATGCACAATGGAGAGATTACGAAAATTTTCTACAGTTAAAACTTTTTGGATTTCAGGATGAGCCAATACATCTCCTTCTTCCCCAATCATATACGTTTGGGTGATACTTCTATTCTCAAATGTTTTTAAAATAGTATCTGTTTTTAGAATTGCAATGAGGGCAGAGTTGGGGAAGGCAGAAGTAGAATAAGGAATGGAAAGACAAATGAGTGGAAACTTCTGACCGAAGCTAAGATTTTTCAAAAGAGTTTTTTTATGAAAAGAATCTTGAAACTTATCAGAGCTAATCTGGATTAGGTTACGCATATCTTTTTCACTCAATAGCTTTTCTTGGAGATATTCTATATTAGCCACTGATTTTCGAAGTTCGATTTTACCCTGGGTAGAATGGTAGACTCCTAAGTAAATAATATCACTGTCATTCTCAAAGAATATATCTGTAAGAGTTTTCTGTTGATTTGCCCGTCCGCTAGATTCAAGTAGAACTGCCATTTGTCTGGACTTTTGAATCGTTGACGTCAAATAGGAATTAACCGTAAGACCAATCAACTCAGTGATTTGGAAGTTGTTTTCCTTAATACGAATTTCATTGTCTTTTTTGAAATAATACGTAGCAAAAGAAATCGTCACAATGGATAGAATAATAAATATCAATGAGATAATCCACATTAGTTTTAACTGAATCGTCCATTTGGGTTTTATTGCTTTTGTCTCTACTTCTTCCTTGTGGCTATCTATATTTAGCCGCTTAGATGTTGTGCGATACTTGTTCGCGAAATAGGTTTCGACTTGTTGGTGTTCCGCCTCTGTTTGCGATGTATTGTCTTCGGTAGCCACTGGATTATGAATGTATTTTATAGGTAAACTGAGTGTAAAGATGAATTTCTTAGGGATAGGAAAAAAATTGAATGAATACCACGGATGAACAGGCGAAGGCGCTGGTCGCGAATACTTGGAGTGAAGGGGGGAATGAACACGGATAAAATGACTTTCCCTTGCTTTTTACAATCCTTCGATAACGAACTGAGATGCAAACGTTCATCATTCGATTCGAACCGCAACCAACATCGAAGGCTGATCGAAGCCAGACCGAAGGCTGAACGAAGGCTGAACGAAGGCTGAACGAAGGCTGAACGAATGCAAGGAAAGGAAATCCAGATTTCGGGAAATTGGTGCTTTTATTTATGTATAATTCATTGACAAAATATTCCAAAATGTCATATTAGATTAATGTGGAATATCAGAAGGACAACTGATTTTATAGTTTGGATTAAGACATTAGACGATGATGCAAAAGAAGCAATTTTTAAAAATCTTACGATCTTGCAAAGTCTAGGTCCCTCATTAGGAAGACCGCAAGTCGATACGATTAAAGGTTCAAAGATTAAGAATCTAAAAGAGTTGAGAATTCAAAATAAAAATCGAGTTTTTAGAATTTTCTTTGCGTTTGATCCTGAAAGAAATATTATTCTTCTGATTGGTGGGGACAAAAAAGGGGATAATCGTTTTTATGAAACCATGCTTCGCAAGTGCGAAAGGTTATATGAATTGCATTTAAGTCAACTGAGGGGAATGAAAAATGAAAAGAGTAACAAAAAAAAAGAAGTCTGATTTTTTAGATGAGCTGGCAGCAATGCTTCCCAAAGAAAGAGTCGAACGAGCAAGAAAACAAGCAAAGAAAGAAATATATCAAATTCAACTTTCTGAATTACGAAAGAAAATGGGAATCCGTCAAGAGGATATTAAGCTGTATTCGCAATCTGGAATTTCTAAAATCGAAAGCAGAAAGGATATGAAAATTTCTACCTTGATTGAATACTTACATGTAATCGGTCTAGGTATGGAAATAAAAGTATTTCCAAAAGACGTTAGTTCTAATAGGGAAAATATTGTGTTGTTGAGGGCGTGAATCTAGGAGTAATTAAATGAGAGCGTTAAATATCAATTTGCCTGATTCACTTGTAGCTAAGATGGAAGAATTATCTAAAAAAGATGGAATTTCTCTCGAATACTTTGTAAGCTTAGCAGTCGCCGAAAAAATTTCATCGTGGGTTAACGATGGATTTATCCAAGATCGAGCCAAGCGAGCGAATAAAGAAAAATATCTCCAAGTTCTCAAACTAGTTCCTAATCGCGAGCCTCTAGAACATGATAAGTTGTAAAATAATTTTTCTTTACTTATAGAACTTTCTTATTAAAAGTCTTGCCATTAAATTTGGGCTATTCAGTATTAGCCTTGATGCCTTTACTTTTAGATAAATCCCCTGACCCAAAAAAAGCAGAAAAAACAATGGGTTCTTCGACCAAGTTGTTATTACCTGTTAGCCTATTTTTCACTTGCTTGCTACTAGTGATCGTTGCTTCTTTTCAAAATTCGAGTAAAACAGATGAAGAAAAATTAGAAGAACTGCAAGCTAAGATTGAAAAACGTGTCCCCCTACAAAAATTTGAGAAGGAAGCTTATTGTGAATTACTTTGGAAAGTTAAACAGATTAATTTATGTGCTTGCAAAAAGAATTTTATCAAGGATATTGGGAGTCTGACAGGGTATGACATACAAGATTCTGATTTAGATTGGCGTGATTCTGGAAAAACTTTCGATGAAGCTCTACAAGAAGCATTTAGAAGAACGGGAGTTCCAAAAGAACAATTTGAGGCAAAGGAATGGGGACTTGATTTGAATGGAAAGTCTGGAGTTGTGAAATGGGAAGGTCCCGGTGGCGCAGAAGTAAGTGTAGACGCGCCGCATACAACTTTTGGTCCCGATGTATTTCACATTGGTTTTCAATCGCGTGGTAAGAAAGATCAGGTTTCAGGTCATATCTTTTTAGATTGTGTTCCCTATTTTAGGAAAAAACCATGAGAAATTTCGTAAGAGAAAGTATTGAAGAAGCACTAGAGGCTACTGGCTATAAACTGGAAGAACTGTCACCTCTTGAATCTATATTTCTTCGAAATAAAGTTTCTAATAAATTTACGAATAAGGAAGAGACTGACTCTTTATTTTGGGAATCCCTAACAAATAGTTTTGATATTCGAGACAAAGATGCTTGGAAATGGTTGGATGAATTTATTCAACTGAAAGAGTTTTATTTATACTTTGATAAATCAAGCGATTCAACAGTGTATATTTTTCCAGAGAATCAATCCTTTACTAAATTTCTTTCTGAATTTCCGGGATATGTTTTTTATATCACGAACGAAAATTTAGATTTCCTAATTTGCTTTAATGATAGTCATTATCTAATAGCTCTAGGCACTGCTGAATCTTGGCTTCGTAATAAAACTATCGAACTTTCTAAATCCGGTTGGGTCGATATGGATGGACGAAGTTTTCCGTAATCCCTTTCGATTAATCTAATTATGCCTTCTAAAATCCTCATCTTATTTCTACTCTTCCTACTCCAAGCAAGTTGCCTCCTTCGGGATAATGGCTCTTTGCCTGAGTTGTTGATATTAAGGGAGTTGGGGAAGAAGGTGGATTCTGGAAATATAAATATCGTTACACCTACGGTTACAAATTATACAATAGGAGGCACTGTTACCCAACTTGCCTCTGGGAGAACCTTCGTTATACAAAACAATGGAGTAGATGACCTGACTATTTCGGCTAACGGTTCCTATACGTTCAAAACAAGCATTGCGGATAAAACTGCTTATGCTGTAAGCATACTAACACAGCCGATAAATCAAATCTGTGTGCTTGCAAATGACTCCGGCACTCTCGCAGGAGCAAACATAACTAACGTTGACATAACCTGCACTAAAGGAGAATTACTAAGCGGAACGGTTGTCAATCCGCTTACTTTAACAGGAGGAGTGACTACCTTAAATGGTTCTCCTTGCGCCGCTGAAACATCAGGTTGTTCCATTGTTACCGGCTACGCTGATTCTACCTCACCAGACTCAGTAAAATACAATGGTGGACAAGGATTGACAACTGATGGATTAAATTTATATGTAGCTGATCAATATAATCATCGAATTCGTAAAGTAGTAATTGCTACAGGTGTGACAACTACTCTAGCTGGAAGTGGAATACAAGGCTTCTTAGATGGAACAGGCACCTCGGCTAAGCTTGATAATCCGCGTTATATTACTACCGATGGAACTTATATTTATCTTTCTGATTCTTCAAACGATAGCGTTCGTAGAATAGATATAACAACTGGTGTTGTGAAAACGATTGTGACAAATTCTTCCCTTCTGAATGATCCGAGGGGACTCGTAGTATACAATAATATATTATATGTTCTTAACAATAATTCGGACAGGCTAAGACAGATTGATCTTTCTACAAATACAGTTTCCACAATTACTACAACGGGAGTAAGTTTCAGCACTCCTAGAAATATGACAATACTAGGAACAGACCTTTATATCGCAGATTCAGGTGCAGATGAAATTTTAAAAACAACAATTGGAAGTTGGGTGCTTACATCTTTCGTTGGAAGTAGTGCTGGTTATTTCGATTCGGTGACGGGAAACTTGGCTAAATTTAAAGATTTGGAAGGAATGACTACTGATGGAAGCAGTCTTTATATAGCGGATACAGGTAACCATAATATCAGAAAAATAGCAGTGCCTGGCGGTGTTGTAGTACAACCTTAGCTGGACAAACGTTAGCTTCTGCAAGCAACTCAGGATACACAAATTCATCTACCTATACAACGGCAAGATTCAAATCTCCAAAAGGTATTACGTCTGACGGTTTAAATCTATATATATTTGATACTGGTAATAATGCAATTCGTAAGATACAGTAGTTATCATTCAATTCAATGGCCTGTAAAATTTCTGGAATGACAATCTCTCAAACCGCCTAATTCTAATAATCCGCACAATCAATGAAATATCTAATCAAGAACCTATTTACAATTATCCTTTCTGCTAAAAACTACTTGTCAAAGATATATGTATTAATTTTATATTATTATGCGCTCCTTTCTTAATAAATTCGATACAAATCCACAAATACAAACGCCATTATCCCCAAAACAAAATCCGAGAAATAACTCTTTCCTCATTGGAATTATCGTATTTATAAGTCCTCAAGCAAATATAATTGTAAATTTTCTTAGACATGATTTACATGATTTACATGATAAAACGTAAAATCCTGTTAATCCTGTCAAAAATTTCTTTTATTATGCTATTACAAATACTTTTGCTTCATTACTTAGTAATCTCGATTTCTTTTTTTACAATCTTAAACTATGATCCGAGTAATCCGAATGAGCTGATGACTAAACCAAAATAAAAGGCTTGCTTGATTTATAAATTAGAAATAAAATAGAATTATGGAACTCACATTACGAATACCACAAGAAGTATGGATGGCACTTAAATTACCAGACCAAGATATGGAGAATGTTTTACTTTTAGAATTATCCATATCTTTATATGAAAGAAAAATATTATCCTTTGGTAAATCTAGAGAACTATCAGGTCTATCGAAATGGCAATTTCATGAAGAGCTAGGAAAACGCAAAATTGAGCGTCATTATGATTTAGTCGCCTTTGACGAAGATTTAAAGTATGGACTCAGTTAAAGTCGTTAGTAATTCCTCTCCACTTACGTCCTACTTTCATTGACACTAATTTTATAATTTAATTTAAATGTTATGAATGAGAAAAACAGCGTTGATTGTCCATTTAGGGATTAATCTCCATTTGCCTCTCCGAAACCAAGCATAGAGTCTTGCTAATGACAGAATTTCATAGTTGACAGTGAAATTGGATTTAAAAAACTCTTATTATGAATTATATAAAAACCAATAGAAAGAAAACTTTACTCGTAAGCATTTTTATTCTAAGCTTATTATTTATCTGGATACTTCCAATAGCGGCTAATGACGTATTATACGGAACTGTGGCTAAAGTAAAATACTTAATGGGAGATTATCCGCGCGAAGGTAATCTAAAAGTCTTTACAAATAAAATTGAAAAGAATACCCATACGCTACGCGAAGATACGATTGTTGCTTTGAACAAAATGATAGAAGCCTATGATCGCGATAGAGAAGGAAAGAGTAAGCAGCACATTTTTATCGTATCGGCTCATCGTAGTTATGCAGATCAAAAAAGTATTTGGGAACAAAAATACAAAGGCACTCGTAAGATGAGAGAGTCAGTGGAAGGAAAAACTCCCGAGCAAATTATTAAGTTGATTCTTGAATATTCTAGTGCACCTGGAACTTCTCGTCATCATTGGGGGACCGATATGGATATTAACGCATTGCAGAATGATTACTTTAGTGGAAAGGGAAATGGTGCGTTTTTATATGAGTGGTTACAAAAGAATGCTGCCAAGTTCGGATTTTGTCAGCCTTATAATGAGCTTTCTAAACGCGTAACAAAAAGGATACAACGAAGAAAAATGGCATTGGTCGTATGCTCCCGTTGCCAATCAATTACAGAAAGATTGGGAAGAGTCTTTTAAGAAAAAAGAAATAACATTTACAGGAAGATTTTCAGGCTCTGATTTGTTAGGCGATAGACCACTTGAGTATGTAACATCGATTAACCCCGATTGTAAAAATATAAAATAAGCAAAGTCAGCGTATCATTCTATTTTTGTAGATAGGATGATAACGCTGTATACAATTCTTCTGGCTGAAATGGTTTTGTTAAAAAATTGTCTATTCCTGCTTCAATAATTTTTTCTCTCACATCTAACATCACATCCGCAGTCAGAGCTATAATTGGAATATTCCTTTTTTTATTTTCCGCCAAAGAGCGAATAGCCTTTGACGCCTGGTAGCCATCCATTTCAGGCATTTGTAAATCCATTAAGATTACATCGAAATCTTCCCCTATAACTTTTTCTACAGCAAATCTTCCATTCACTGCAGTCTGAATATTTACATTCCATTTAGAAAAGAATTTTTCGAGAACTTTTATATTAATCGCATTATCTTCTACGATTAGAATTTTTAATCCCTTTAGATTTCTTTCTCTGGATTCAATTTTTGTAGATGACTTGATTTGATTTTTAGATTCGGGAATGGCAAGTTTTAATCGGAAAGTAAATTCAGAGCCTTTATTTAATTCGCTTTTTACTTCGATTTTAGATTCCATTAATTGCAGCAACCGACTAACAATAGTTAGTCCCAATCCAGTTCCTCCATACATTCGGGTAGTCTCTGAATTCGCCTGTGTAAATTTATCAAAGATAGAATCTAATTTATCTTCGGGAATTCCTATTCCTGAATCCTCAATTGAAAAATCAATATAGGCAAACTTATTATCCAAGTCAGAAATAGTTCCACTGATTTTAACAAATCCATTTGCTGTAAATTTAATTGCGTTGCTTATTAGATTGGTGAATATTTGTCCTATTCGAATTGGATCTCCTACAAGTGAACTTGGAATTTTTTTATCTAATTCAAAAATAATCTCAATACTTTTTTCCTTTGCTTTCAGAGAATGAGAGTGTATCATATTTGCTATCAAAAATCGAAGATCGAAATCTATTCTTTCAAAATCAATTTTACCCTCTTCAATTTTACTAATGTCTAGAATGTCATTGATTAAGACAAGGAGCTGATCTGCTGAAAATTTTAGGATCTTTAAATTTTCCAAATTGGTAGGATTGTTATTTTCTTCTAATAGATGATTTGTGATTCCAATGATAGCATTCATAGGAGTTCGAATCTCATGACTCATATTGGCAAGAATTTCATTCTTATGTTTGTTTGCTGTCTCGGCTTTTATTTTTTCTGATCGTAAACTCGAAAATAAGTTCTGATTTTTTAACGCCAGGTCATTCACCGTTCTATAGATTGCATAGTTCGAAACTAAAATTAATATGAATGCTACGATCATATGTGTAACGGTGAAATGCGAATAGACAGAAAGTAAATTAACAGCAGGAAGGTAATCAAAATATACCGCAAGTGTAATTACAATGTATAAAACATTTGAAAATAGAAATGCAAATTGTCCTTGTTTTATCTTTGTGTTCAAGGAGCAAAGTGTGATTGCATAAAAATATCCAGCGACTAAAAATGAATTTACGGTTCCCGTTAAATATATCATATAAGAAATTATACTGATATCAATAGCCGGGGGAATAAATTCTAACTTTGGATAAGCGGTTATGTTAATTATTTCAAATTCATATAGAAAAAACCAAAGTAGAGCAAAAAGTAAGAATGCTAGACTTACCAAGCCAAGTCGTAAGTCAGAAAATAAATAGGCAGCAATGCTAATTATAATAATCAGTATGATTCTCGCGAGATTTACGAAAGTATATTGATTTTGCTTTTTAGAAAGCTTTCCAGTTTCCATACAGGTGAAATAAAGCTTAATCTGTTTTGATTACCAGTCAAGTTTTAATCTCATCAAGGAGCTATAGTATACTCTAAACGTAACCTAAAAAACACGGCTTTCGATCATTCTGGCTAATTCGTGTAAGCCGTGAGAACAGTTTAGGTCTATTCAGATTATGCCTGCGATTGTATTTATCTGAACTTTATATCTAAACTGTTCTTTCTCAAAACTTTAAGCTGCTTTTCTTTCTTTAAAATCTCTGTTTTCCTTTCCTGCCTTTTCTGTGAAACCATCAAAGCGAACAGTAGATGCAATTACCTTCCAGCGTTGTCTACTTGCTCCATCGACTGATTTCCATCTGTCTTGTTTGATGTTTCCTAGAATCGTCACCTTTCTTCCTTTCTTTAAAAACTCGGAACAATTCTCTGCTACTTTGTCCCAGGCTTCAATGTCAATGTAAGAAACATCGTTGTTAGCCGCTCCGCTATCATCATCCTTGTAGTCGTGATTGACTGCAAGACTGAATGTAGATACCTTTTTCCCATTACCAACTGTTTTGATTTCTGGATCAGCAGTTAGGTTGCCGTCAAGAATCGCGTAAGCTAAATTTCTCATAATTAAAATCTCCTTTCATAGAGCATTTCGCTCTTCTAATGGAATAGGTAAGAAAACGATTTTTATGTGCGCAATTCTATGAATAAATTACAATAGATTACGTAGTTGAGCTAAAAAAAGAGTTAATATTTTTGCTTATCAGGGATAACGCCTCTTACTCCACCTTTAGGATTGCGAGTATCATTTTTATAGCGAGGGATTACATGTATTTCTAACATGGGAATGACTTGACCGGCTGCTTCTCCATCATTGATTCCGATGTTATAACCGTCTGGTTTAAATTCTCTATCCAAGAATGCTTTTACTTTCTCTACCATCTCCCAAAGAGATTGTTTTTCTTCCGGCAAGGCAGAAAAGTAACTGGCAAAATTTCGTTTGGGGATTACAAGAATATGCCCTCGATTGACTGGATTTTCATCATAGATAGCATAACTCAAATTATCCTCTAATAATTTTTCTCTTTGTGAAAGAGAAGACTTTGCTTTCAGTAAACCTGAATTCGATTTGTTCGATGATAGAGACTGAATTTCTTCCGACAAATCATCAAATGCCTCGTCTGCAAAAAACT